>JADGBU010000025.1 GCA_015231295.1 Magnetococcales bacterium
ACCCCGCGATGCCGCATGATCTGAATCGAAAGCCAAAAGCCGATCACCATCAATCCGGCCTGAATGGCGAACAGACTCTCCTGGGGAATGAACGACGCGCTCATCCGGGCATGACGCTCCATCTCTCCGAGGGGAGCCGCCCCCTGCCCGAACAAATTGAAGATCAACGCAACCAGATCTCCCCCTTCCCGCACCAGATGCTCCATGTTGTGGGCCAGATGATAGACAAAGGCCAACGGCAGCGCGCAAAAGGCCAACCCGAGAAACAGACGCCCGAAACGAGTTCCCGCAGGGGCGTAATGACGACTCGCGGCAATGGCCAACGCATAAAAAACGATCGGAACGGTGAATCCGCCGATCATCAAAATGGTGAAACTGATGATCAACTGTCCGCTTTCCCCGATCATGCGGGCCACGGCGAAGATCCAGTCGTTCCAGAACGCCATCATGGTGACGCCGTGAAAGCTGGTGATGCCCAACAGAAACAACATGAACCAGGAGGCATCCCACAAGGGACGCGCCTGGGATTTGGCTTCGCTGCCCATGGGCCGCAGCCGCCACGAGACGTTCTGATGCGGACAGGAGAGCACGCAGTTGCCACAGGAGATGCAATAGGTGTTCTGCGAAAAACGACCCACCGTCAGATGGGTCGGACAAGGTTCGATCTCCGCCGAACCGTTGTAGCACTCCATGGTTTTACAGGTGGTGCAGATCGACTCCTCCTTGGGACGCACCTCGATCGGAGCCAGCCGGGAGTAACAACCGATGGTGCGTCCGACGGGACAGAAATAGCGGCAAAACGCCTTGCGCTCGAAAACCAGCAGGGAGAGCAACGAAAGCAACACCATCACCAAAGCCAACTGAGCGGTCAATTGGGGTTTGGAGGTGACACCGACTCCCAGTTCCAACCAGGTCAGGCCCATGAAGAGGATTAAGGCAGGATAGACCGTCCGCAACGCCAGGGGCACCTTGAGATTGAGGCCCGGATGTGGCAGACGCCGTTTCCAGAGCCGATGACGCACCAGCCACGAGGCGATGTTGTCCCAAGGGCAAATGGCGCACCAGGCGGAACCCATGAAGAAAACCGAAACCACCACCACCGGCCACCAATAGTTCCAGACGAAGACCGTGGCCAGATTGCGTTCCGGAATCTCGCTGCCGAACAGACCGGCCACGACCACCAGCAGAAAAAACGCCACGGAAACCATCTTGAGTGTCACCAGTGGCCAGGGCGACGTGGTGAGCAAGCGGATCACAGGAGATAACAGCGGCGTGTTGGCCAGATTCCAGGTGGAAAGAGGTTTCAGCGTCGGGGCCGTCGCTCTGACTCCCCACCCGCTGATGAGCAGCATCAGACCCAATGCGGGCAGAATCCAACGACTCGGCAACCCCGGATGGGTCATGGTCTGCCCTGCCCCGCCTTCTGCGGTGCCGTGTCCCGTGGCATGCCCGTCGTGTCCGGTCGCCTCGTCCAGTACGGGAGCCGCATGGGTATGACCACCATGGGAATCCGATGCTGCCGGCGTGGTGGCCATCGTCGGAGCCGCGTGGTTGTGTCCCGCCTCCGGCGCGGGGGTCATATTGGCAGCGGGCGCGGCTTCGGCATGATCATGAAGTGCCGGAGAATGCCCCTCCGGGGCCGCATGATCGTGTCCTGCCTCCGGCGCAGGGGTCATATTGGCAGCAGGCGCGGCTTCGGCATGATCATGAAGTGCCGGAGAATGCCCCTCCGAGGCCGCATGATCGTGTCCCGCCTCCGGCGCAGGGGTCATATTGGCAGCAGGCACGGCTTCGGCATGATCATGGTGATCATGGAGTGCAGGTGCCATCGTGGCAGCCGAATCCTCGGCCAGGGCAAGCGGAACCAGCATCAACCAACACCAGAACCAAAGCCATGCCCGTGAACGGCGCAACAATCTGGATTTCGACTTGGGAAAGGGATCACTGCCTTGCATGGGCTGGCTCCTGGATCATCGGTTGCGGAAGGTTGACGGCTCACAGTCGCCTCACCGGCCAACAGGGGACTTCGAGCGTCACCACTCTATCCGCCACCGATCACAACATGATGTCAAAAGTGTCACAAAAGTGTGACACCTCTTGCCCGACCCGACAGGAGCATGGGATTACTCCGGCATGTGCAAACGACCATCTGACCAAACCGTTCGATCCGGGGGAGTTTCTGGCGCGTATCCAGGCGGTTCTGCGACGATCGCAGAATCAGAATCTCCAAGTCACGATGCACCAACACATCCATCCAAACACCCAAGCATCATTGCCCGCCTCGCACGGGCCAGACGTAGTAGTAGTTCGTCTTGCGGTCGTCGCTGACGTTGCCGTCAATGAGGCTCATGAGCCATGCGTTGCCGGTGTTGCTGGCATAGGTAGTAGCCGACCAATAGTAGCCCAACAGGATGTTTGAGAACGGATGACCGGATGGCAGGGCCATACTGACATGGCCCGCATCGATCAAAGAAGACAACTCCCGAATCTGTGGTAACCGCCAATCCGTATGCGTGCCTGTGGTATAACCGGAACAACTCACTGTCCCGGCATTCAATCCGGCCACCGTGGACAAGGCGTTGGCCCAGGGTAGACCAGCCCAACAACCAGCATTCCTCATCCAAACCAATCGGGTCAAATTGTCTCGTACCGTCCCATCTCTATTGTCGGTGAACCGGAACGAAGGCCATACCACTCCTTCCTGCAAAGCACCATCATCTCCCGTGCGGTAAGAGGTGCTCTGCCCAGTACGACGCACCGGAACAACCGTATCCTCGGAAAATCCGCAAATAGGGAATAAAAAAAACATCAACAGGACAGCAAACAGATACCGCATCCGGCGCAAAACTCCAACAGATAAAAGTATGAACATTGTTTGCCACCTTTCATCAAAAGGATACAGTACCGGACCATCTTTCCACCAATTGACGTTCCCGAATCGTCGTGATAGCCTGTCCGGTTTCGCGAGGCAGAAGGGGGAAGTCTCCCCCTTCTGCACTTCCCCCTCCAAAGCACTCAAAGTATCCAAATACCCAAGCATCATTGTCCCCCTCGCACGGGCCAGACATAGAGCGCGCTCGTCTTGTGGCCGGCGTTCACGCTGCCGTAGGCGATGTACACGGTGCCGTCGTTGAGGTTCACGAGCCATGCGAAGCCGGTATTGTAAGCATGGGTAGTAGCCGACCAATAGTTGCCCGACTGGACGCCTGAGAACGGATGACCGGATGGCAAGGCCGGATTGTAATGCCCATAATCGATCAAACTGCTCAACTCTTCACGGTTGGGCAATCGCCAATCGGTGTGAGTGCCGGTGGTGTAGCCAGAACAACTCACCGTGCCAGCATTCAATCCCTCGATCTTGGTGAAGGCATTATCCCAGGTTTGATTGTTCCAGCAATTGGCATTTTTCATCCACACCAATGCGGTCAGGTTGTCTTTGACCGTTCCGTCACCCTGGTCGGTAAAGCGTGGATTCGCCCAAGCCACCCCTTTTTCCAAATCTCCATCATCTCCGGTGGCATAAGAGGTTGTTTGCCCGGATTTGATGACAAGAGCCTCCCCTGTACCACCCGACGTTGTTGCGGCAATCGTCACCGTCACCGTGGCCGTGTTGGAGTCTGTCGTGCCGTCGCTGGCTTTGTATGTAAACGTATCCGTCCCCGTCGCTCCGGAGTTGGGGGTGTAGCGATAAGCCCCGGTCGCGCTGTTGGTGAGGGTGAGTGTGCCTTTCGATCCGTTGGCAACAATGGCATAGGTCAGGGAATCCCCATCCGCATCCGTGGCACTCAGCGTTCCGGTGGCTGCCGTACTGCCCGTCACGCTCAGGGTGCCGTTGGTGGCCACCGGGGCATGATTGGCCCTCTGAATCGTCACCGTGACCGTCGCCGTGTTGGAATCGGCTTGGCCGTCGTTGGCCTTGAACGTGAAGCTGTCGCTGCCGGTCGCACCGGCATTCGGCGTATAGGTGAAAGCACCGGTGGCGGCATTGGTGATCGTCACTTGGCCTTGGCCCGGATTGGCGACGATCGCATAACTCAGGCGGTCTCCATCGCCATCCAGTGCGTTCAGGGTGTCGGTGATGGATTGACCGCTCGTGACCGTCACCGCATCCGTCGAGGCCACCGGGGGATGATTGGTCACAGGAAGGGTCAAGGTGAAGGTGTCGCTGATGCTGCCTCCCTTGTTATCCTTCGCAGTCACCCGGATATTCAACGACGAAACGCCCGATGATGGTGCCGTTCCGGAAAACGTCCGGGTGGACGCATTGAAGGTGAGCCAGGAGGGCAGAGAGGCCCCATTGGCCAGTTTGACCGAATAAGTCAGCGTATTGCCATCCCCGTCGGAGAAGGTGGTCGAGGGAATCCGATAGCTGCCGGTCCAACTCCGATCCGCAATCGGATTGGCCACGATGGGCACATCGTTGGCGTTGCTGTAGTTGATGACGAACGTATCGGATACCGTGCTTCCATTGCCATCGTTTGCCCGCACTTTCACGCTCACCGAGCCGGAACCGGCGGGCGGATTGCCGCTGAAGGTGCGCGTGCTGCGATTGAATCTCAACCAGGAAGGCAACGCCGATC
This sequence comes from Magnetococcales bacterium, assembly GCA_015231295.1. Taxonomy (GTDB): domain Bacteria; phylum Pseudomonadota; class Magnetococcia; order Magnetococcales; family Magnetaquicoccaceae; genus Magnetaquiglobus. The sequence continues at coordinate 4,581 of JADGBU010000025.1, forward strand.
CATCCGATCGGGTGGCGGTGTAGGTAAGCGTATCGCCATCCCGATCGCTGAAGGCGCGGGAATAGACTTGATAACTCTTGCTGCCGCTGCCCGACCAGGTACGATCCGGAATTCGGTTGGCCACCGTGGGGGAGTCGTTGGCGTTGACCAGATTCAACGAGAACGTGCAAACCGCTGTGCCGTTGTGGCCGTCGTTGGCGGTCACTTTCAATTGCAGTTTATCCGTACCCGTCGGAGGATTGCCGGAAAAAGTTCGGGTGGAAGCGTTGAAGGTGAGCCAGGAGGGCAAATCCAGACCATCCACCTGACTGGCCGTATAGGTCAATCTGTCCCAATCGGGGTCCGTGAAGGTCAATGCCTGGAATTGAAAGCTCTTGTTGCCGCTTCCCGACCAGGTACGATCCAAAATTCGGTTGGTGCAAACCGGTGCGGCGGCTTCGGCAGTGGACCAGAAGGCACCCAGCGCAATCATTGTGAGCAGAGCCTTGAGGGTGATGGAACGCTGTGATTTCGCTGCACCATATGAGCAAGAAAGCGATGTCATGGAAATGACCGTCTCCTGTTATGAAGGTCAATTTTTCATAATAACTATTTTGGAAACATGATGCCCTTCGGAAAAAAAGTCAACGAAAAAATCCGGCTCAAAGGTAATGGTTCACACCCTTTTTTCAGAAACTCTGGACCCGATTTGACGACGGGAAAGGATGACCGGCGTCACGACGCCGATCACAAGATGTCAAAAGTGTCGCAAATGTATGACACCTCTTGCCCGACCTGACAGGAGCATGGGATCATTCCGGCATGGCACAGGAACCCCATATACTGGTCGTGGAAGACAACCGCAATATTCGTGAGTTGGTCATCCGCTTTCTGCTCGAACATGGTGTCCGGGCCACGCCCGCCGTGGATGGTCGGGAGATGCGCGCGCTTCTGGAACGGGAGTCCATCGATCTGATCGTGTTGGATCGCATGCTGCCGGGCGTGGATGGACTCACCTTGTGTCGGGAGTTGCGCCGACACTCCAACATTCCCATCATCATGCTCACCGCCATGGCCGCCCACACCGACCGGGTGACGGGCCTGGAAATGGGTGCGGACGACTATCTGACCAAACCGTTCGATCCGGGGGAGTTGCTGGCGCGCATTCGGGCGGTCTTGCGGCGATCGCAGCATCCGGAGCGGTCGGAGCGGTTTGGTCACGAAGCCGTGATTCACTTTGCCGACTGGAGCCTCCACATGGCCCGCCGGGAATTGATCGATCGTCAGGGCATGATCGAACCCTTGAGCAGCGGAGAGTTCGATCTGCTGCTGGCCTTTTTGCACCATCCGCGCAAGGTGCTCAGTCGCGATCAACTGCTGGAGTTGGCCCGTGGTCGCACGACGGAAAATTATGATCGCAGCATCGACACTCAGGTGATGCGCCTGCGACGCAAAATCGAAGTGGATTCCAAGGATCCACAGATCATCAAAACCGTCTGGGGGGGTGGTTATCTGTTTGCTCCGGAAGTTCGCGTGACATGAAATCCCTGCTGCCCGGAAGTCTGGCCGGTCGTACTTTGTTGATTCTCTTCGTGGGGCTCAGTCTATCCCACATCGTGAGCATTCTGGTCTTCACCAGCGAAAAGATGGAGGCGGCGGTTCTGACCAGCGAACAGCAATTGCTGGAACGCATGGCCACGCTGACCCGTCTGCTGTGTGACGCGCCGGAGTCGCTGCATGCGTCGATTCTCTCCGCCACGAATCGGAATGGCGTACACCTGGAGCTGCGGCGCGCTTCGGACAACGCCCCCGTCGCCGCCGAAGGCAATATCGAGTCGTTGCGCCTGACTCTGGAGCGGCTCATCGATCGTCCCGAGGTGCGGGTGATCGAGATGCGGATCCGGGAACCGGACTGGAATCATGAATTCGGCACGCTGCATCGTTTTTTGTTCCGGATCGAAATGGAGATCATCCGGTTCATGCATGTGGAGGTGATCGATCGGGAGTGGCATGCTTTGGTCCTGTTGCCGAACCGGCAACAGGTGTTGTTGACCACCCATCCAGCGGGCAATCATGTGCCTTTGTTTCGGCATGCCACCTTTTCGGTGCTGATCATGTCCGGAGCGATTCTGATTCTGGTGCTGATCATGGTGCGGCAGATGACCAAACCCTGGCAGAAGATCATTCAGGCGGCGGAGGTGTTCGGGCGGGATGTCTACGCCGCGCCGCTGCCGGAACAGGGAGCCACGGAGATCATCCACGCGGCGCGTATCTTCAATCGCATGAACCGGCGCATCCGGGAATTCGTCGAGGAACGATTGCAGATCATCGCGGCGATTTCCCACGATCTGCGCACGCCGCTGACCCAGTTGCGCCTGATGGCGGAGTTCACCCGCACCGACGAGGAGCGATCGCGGATGCTTTCCATTCTGGATGAAATGGAGAAAATGTTTTCCGCCACGCTCTCTTTCGCCCGCGATTCGGTTTCCGGCGAGCCCAAACAACGCCTGAACCTGAGCAGTCTGCTGGCTGCCATCTGCAACGATCTGGCCGACGCGGGGGCTGCGGTTCAGTTCGAGGAACAGGACAAGCTGCCCTATTTCTGCCGACCCGCCGCTCTGAAACGGGCTTTGATCAATCTCATCGACAACGCGATTCAATATGGCGGTCGCGCCGATGTACACCTCCTGACCACACCCGATGCCATCGAGATTCGGATTTTCGATCCGGGTTCGGGCATTCCGGAGTCGGAATGGGAGCACGTCCTGTTGCCGTTCCGGCGTCTGGAGCCTTCCCGCAACCGACACACCGGCGGGGTCGGCATGGGACTGGCCATCGCCAACTCGGTGATTCGCGATCACGGGGGGGTGATTCGGTTTGTTCATCCCGCTGCGGGAGGTTTCACGGTCAGCGTGATCTTGCCGCGCACCGCGAAAGAGTGATGAGTGGATTGAACCATTGCAGCGTGTTGCATTTTTTCATTTTTTTGTTTCGTTTCTTTCCAGATTGCGCAAATTCATGGTTTTTATTCGCCTCCACAAGGTGCTGCGGCTGATACCCAACTTGGTGGCCGCCAACTGCAACCGCCAACTCGAATCGTTCAAAACGCGCAAAATGGTTTCCCGATCCGGTCCCTCGCCAGAGGGATGGTTGTGTTGCAACGGGCGTCCACGATGATTGACCGGCAGTTTCAAGAGTGTGATCACAGGAAAATATTGATTCCGGAAGTCGTGAGGCAGATTGGACCATGCCAGAATGGACTGGGGTGCCACGACCATGGCATGTTCTAAGGTGTGCTCCAGTTCTCGCACATTGCCTGGCCAGTCGTGCTCCATGAGCGCCACCAACACTTCCTCACTGATTCCTTTGACGGAACGCTTCATCCGGGCATTGAATTTCATCAAAAAATGTTCGATCAGCATCGGCAGATCCACCTTGTGTTCCCGCAACGATGGCAACCGCATTTCAACCACCTTGAGCCGATAATAAAGGTCTTCCCGAAACATGCCTTCCCGGACCCGTTCTCTCAAGTTACGGTGGGTGGCCGCCACCACGCGCACGTTGACCCGAATGGGCGTATTATCCCCCACAGCCTCAAAAATCTGTTCTTGCAAGACACGGAGAAGTCTCACCTGCATCTCCAGGGAGAGGTCGCCAATCTCGTCCAGAAAAATGGTGCCGCCATCCGCCAATTTGAACCGGCCAGGTTTGTCGCGTACCGCGTTGGTGAAGGCTCCTCGCACATGCCCAAACAGTTCACTCTCCATCAATCCGACAGGCAGTGCCGCGCAGTTGACCGCCACGAAGGCGCGATGAGATCTGGGACTGGTATTGTGCAACGCACGGGCCACCAACTCCTTGCCGGTGCCGGTTTCGCCGGTGATGAGGACTGTGGAGTCCACCTCTGCCAGTCGTTCAATCAGATCGTAGACCTCCTGCATGGGTGGACTGGAACCCACCAATCCATTCCAGCTCTGTCGTGTCCGTGTTTCTCGTTCCAACATGGCCAATCGACTCTCGTCCCGCACCACCAGGATGAGTCCTTGCGTATCGCCCAGGGGATCATGAAAAAGTGACGCGGTGCAATTCAGAATGCGTTCCGTGTCCGTCTCATGCATGGAAACCATGCAGACCGCACGATTGCTTTCGCCCTCTTTGTGAGCTTGTCGCAGCAGGGATTCCACCTTGGGAAAAAGCCATGGAATGGCCTGCTGCAACAACTGGTTCATCGCCGATGGAGCCAGGGCCAAAAGGCGGGTGGCGGCATCGTTGATCTCGATGATGCGCCATTCCGCATCCAAGGCGATGATCGCATCATCCACGCTCTGGAAAACGGCCTTTGTGCGATTGATCAGCATCTCGCGCTCTTTTTGAATCCGCTCATATTCCATGGCAATCATATGATCCGGATCGGCATCAAGCATTTTGTCGTTCATGATCGCCCCTGCCGTGTCAAAATGAATTTGAAACAACATTGTTTCATGCTACATGAAATGGCGAAATTTGAAACAAACAAATGAGTTCAACAGGTCGTTTGGAGAAAATTTATCCATTCATAGGGCATGGTTCCGCAATGTTTGAGCCAATAATAGCATGAACAAACAAGATTGCACCATATTTATTTGGTATGGCTTGAAAGTTGCATTAATTTATCATGTATACAAATCACATCACCCACACCAGGAGACAATCATGTCGCGTTTAAATGTGAAGATATCGGGAAAAAGTAAAAAATCAGAGCGTGCGGAGCGGAAGGATAAAAAAATCAGCAAGAAAAATGGCAATCAGGATCTCAACCTGGTCAGACCTTCTTCTGGAAAAGAAACGGCGATTGTTGGGGTGCCAATCAGTCAATAGTTGTCATGTCAGATCATTGTTGCAAATTAAAAAATTAATGACTTGACTGCGCTCCGTTGAGCATCCGTTCAAAACGTGATGGCGACACCGCCTGTAATGAATAATATCATATATGTGTCGCCATCATGCCATGGAACCATTCGCAGGAGACGTTCATGCTCAGAGAAATCCATGATTCCATCGTTCTCAACTCAGCGACTGACACCTCGGAAGGAGTGGCAGCCCCAACATGTCACGAGACTGTGCTGAAAAGCGATGCCCTACAAAAAGCGATTTTCAACAGCGCGAATTTTTCATTTATCGCGACGGATGCAAAGGGTGTCATTCAGATCTTCAACGTCGGTGCCGAGCGCATGTTCGGCTATACCGCTCTTGAAGTGATCCATAAAATGAATCCATCCGATCTCTCCGATCCGCAAGAAATCATCATCCGTGCCAAGGCATTGAGCATCGAGTGTGACACGCCAATCTCTCCGGGATTCGAGGCGTTGGTGTTCAAGGCCGCACACGGCATGGAGGACATCTACGATTTGACGAACATCCGTAAGGATGGCAGTCGTTTCCCGGCAATCTTGTCGGTGACGGCTCTGCGTGATGATCAAGAGATCATTATCGGCTATCTGCTGATTGGCACCGACAACACCGCACGCAAACAGGTGGAGAAGGAGTTGTCCATGGAACGTCAACGCCTGGATCAGGTGATGCAGGATAAGAATGCCGCATTGGAGAACGCAAAGTTGATGGCGGAAACCGCAAACCTTGCCAAATCGGAGTTCTTGGCAAGCGTGAGCCATGAGATTCGCACTCCAATGAATGTGGTGTTGGGCATGTCGGAGTTGTTGTTGGAGACCAATCTGGATCCGGAACAGCGACATTTTGTCCAGACCATGTGCCACTCGGGCAAGGCCATGCTGGGCGTGATCAGCGATGTCCTGGATTTTTCCCGCATCGAAGCCGGGCACATCTCTTTGATGTCGTCTCCCTTTTCTCCCCGCCAACTGGTGAAGGAGACCGTTCATCTGATGCAGATGGTTGCCGAACAGAAAGGACTCACCATGAAGGGTTGGGTGGAGTCGGAAATCCCGGAATCTGTTTTGGGTGATGACAGCAGAGTCCGTCAAGTGCTCATCAACCTGCTGGGCAATGCGATCAAATTCACCCAACATGGACACGTGGAGATCCGGTTGAGTGTCAATCCCCTGGACACGGCCAATCTCCTTTTCAAGGTGCTCGATACCGGCATCGGCATTGCCCAGGAGCAGTTGCTCACCATTTTTGAACGGTTCACCCAAGTCGATGCAGGCATAAACCGATGTTATGGAGGGCTCGGTCTGGGGTTGTCCATCTCCCGGCGTCTGGTGGAGTTGATGGGGGGGCGAATCTGGATCGAGAGCCAATTGGGTCAAGGGAGTACATTTTTCTTCACCTTGCCCATGCGGAGTGTCACCCCATCCGTTCTTCTATCCATTCCCGTCGAATCATCCAACGCATCCCATACAAAAAGTCTGCGCATCCTGCTGGTGGAAGACGTTGAAGAAAACCGGACACTGTTTGCCGCTTATCTCATAAAGACACATCATCAACTGGTGATGGTCAACAATGGAATGGAGGCGGTGGTCCGTGTACGCGAAGAGACGTTCGACGTTGTGGTCATGGACATCCAGATGCCCATCATGGACGGTTACACGGCCACGCGTCAGATTCGTTTGTGGGAGCAGGAAACGGGACAGCCCCGATTGCCGATCATCGCGCTCTCGGCCCATGCCATGGAGACGGAAGTTCAACGCAGTCAGGAAGCCGGATGCGATTTTTATCTGACCAAACCGATCCGAAGAAAGAAACTGCTCGACACACTGGAAAGAATATTTATGAGTGAGTAGTTTTATTGGTATCACATTCTATGAAAATATTAAAATTATTCTCATGTTTCTTGTCTAAAGCAAAGAGGTGATCATGTCCAAAAAAAATTACGATTCAGACAGGTCAAGCCCTGTCGCCGGATCGACAAATGGTCTCGTCAAAGCCAAACGCAAAGAGGCCTTGTTTAAAACCGGTGCCTTGCAAAACGCGATTTTCAACAGCGCCAACTTTTCGAGCATCGCCACGGACGCCAATGGCGTCATTCAGATTTTCAACGTGGGTGCCGAATGCATGCTGGGCTACACCGCCATCGATGTGATGAACAAGATCACTCCCGCCGACATCTCCGATCCGCAGGAGGTGATTGCCCGCGCCAAGGCGTTGAGCGCCGAACTGGACACCCCCATCTCTCCCGGTTTCGAGGCGTTGGTGTTCAAGGCTTCGCGCGGCATCGAGGACATCTACGAGTTGACCTACATTCGCAAGGATGGCAGTCGCTTTCCGGCGGTGGTGTCGGTCACGGCCTTGCGAGATGCCCAGGAGGCCATCATCGGCTATCTGCTGATCGGCACGGACAATACCGCACGCAAACAGGCGGAAGCGGCATTGATCAAGGCGGGTGCCCTGCAGAACGCCATTTTCAACAGTGCCAATTTTTCCAGCATTGCCACGGATGCCAAAGGCGTCATTCAAATCTTCAACGTCGGTGCCGAACGTATGCTGGGCTACACGGCGATCGAAGTGATGAACAAAATTACCCCAGCCGACATTTCCGACTCGCATGAGGTGATCGCCCGCGCCAAATCCTTGAGCGCCGAACTCGAAACAACGATCATGCCGGGCTTCGAGGCCTTGGTATTCAAGGCTTCACGCGGCATCGAAGACATCTATGAGTTGACCTACATCCGCAAGGATGGCAGCCGATTTCCGGCGGTGGTGTCGGTCACGGCCTTGCGGGATGCCCATGAGGTCATTATCGGCTATCTGCTGATCGGCACGGACAATACCGCACGCAAGCAGGTCGAAGAAGAGCAAAAGAAACTCGATCAGCGTCTGCGTGACCAGCAGTTCCTGACAAGATCTCTGATCGAATCCAACATCGACGCCCTGGTGACGACGGATCCATCCGGGATCATCACGGAAGCCAACAAACAGATGGAGGCGATCACCGGTTGCACGCGTGACGAATTGATTGGTGCGCCGATCAAGAATTACTTCACCGAACCGGAACGGGCCGAAGCGGGCATCCGTCTGGTGCTGCGCGAAAAAAAACTGATCGATTACGCACTCACCGTGCGTGCCTGGAACGGCCAGAAAACACCGGTAACACTGCACGCGACCACCATCTACGACCGAAATCGTAATCTGCAAGGCGTGTTTGCCGCCGTGCGCGACATGACCGAACGCAAACGCCTGGATCTGGTGCTGCAAGACAAGAACGCCGAATTGGAAAGCGCACGATGTGTCGCGGAAAAAGCCAACTTGGCCAAATCGGAATTTCTCGCCACGATGAGCCACGAAATCCGCACGCCGATGAATGGCGTGATCGGCTTGACCCATCTGTGCCTGCAGACGGAGTTGACCGGACAGCAAAGGGACTATCTGGTCAAAGTCAGTGTCAGTGCCAATGTCTTGCTGCAATTGATCAACGACATCCTGGACTTTTCCAAAATCGAGGCTGGCAAGTTGACCATGGAAAACGTCGGCTTCACCCTGAACGAAGTTCTGGGTGGCGTGGTGGCGATCTTGAGCGTCAAGAGCCAGGAAAAAGGATTGGAGTTGCTGCTGGATACCAAAAGAAATGTTCCTAACTGTCTGCAAGGGGATTCACACCGACTTGGGCAGATTTTGATCAATCTGGTCGGCAATGCCATCAAATTCACGGAAAAAGGCGAAGTGGCCATCACGACCACAGTGCTTGAAGAAACAAAAGAAAGCGTATTGCTCCAATTTGCTGTGCGCGATACCGGCATCGGCATGACTTCAGAACAAATAAGCAATCTGTTTAAGGAGTTTTCCCAGGGCGATACTTCCATTACCCGGAAATATGGCGGAACCGGATTGGGCCTGGCGATCAGCAAACGTCTGGTTGAGATGATGGGAGGACGCATTGGGGTTGAAAATGAACCCGGACACGGCAGTCGTTTCAGATTCACGGCCCGTTTCAATAAAATGGAGGGCATGACGACGGAACTCCCGATACCCGCCGCAGATATTCGCGGATTGCACATCCTGGTCGTGGATGACAACGAAGGGGCCCGTCAGATTATTGCCGAGCATTTGCAGGCGTTGACCTACCATCCGGTCTGTGTCGAAAGCGGCGCACAGGCTCTGGAAGCACTCGTCGCAGCCGATCAGAATGATTCTGCCTTCGATCTGATTCTGATGGACTGGAAAATGCCCGGCATGAGCGGCATAGAAGCAACGCGACGCATCAAAAACGAGTTGTCGCTGCAAAAAATTCCAGCCGTGATCATGGTGACCGCTTACGGCCAGGAATATATCGCTTCATCAGAAGAAGAAAAGAAACTCATGGATGGATTTCTGATGAAACCTGTCAATATCAATTCGTTGTTGGATGTCATCATGATCGTTTTGAGTCATGAGTCAACAAGACACATGATCAGCCATGTCAACAACCAACGCGCCTGTTTGACAGGGGCCAGATTGCTCCTGGCGGAAGACAATGAAATCAACCAACAGGTGGCGCGAGAGTTGTTGGAACAGGTTGGCATCGAGGTGGTGATCGTCAACAACGGCCAGGAGGCGATCGACAGGGCGAGAAAAGAGCGCTTTGATGGCATTCTGATGGATCTCCAAATGCCGATCATGGATGGTTTGACGGCAACAAGACGTATCCGTCAGGAAAGAAATGCGGTAAATGTGCCCATTATTGCCATGACGGCCAATGCCATGAATGGCGACCGGGAAAAATGCCTCGATGCAGGCATGAACGACCATATTGCCAAACCGGTAGATCCGGACGAAATGTATGCCACATTGGCCAGATGGCTGCCGATCCAATCCAGATCGATCCCCCAACCCATTGTTTTGTCCCCTGCCGAAAGATGCCTGAGACAATTGATCCCTGTGCCGCCCCTTCCAGGCATTGATCTGGCCAAAGGCGTGCGCAATCTGGGCGGAAACACCACACTATATCGCTCTGTTCTGCTCAAGTTTGCCCGCAATCAAGGAGGAGCTTGCCTGAAGATGGAGCACTATCTCGCATCCGGCGATCTCTTGGGGTTGGAACATATCGCTCATGCCCTGAAAGGGGTCTCCGCCACCCTCGGCATTCTGAAACTGGCAGATCTGGCGGACAGAATCGAAAAACAGACGCGATTTACGGAAAAATTGGAAGAATTGTCAGAATTGCTCGTTACAACCGCCAGTGAACTGGCACGCATCGTATCCACCATAGAAACCACGCTGGCGCAACAACCGATCGCCATCGACAGGGAAGAGGATCAAACGGAGATCGTGATTGGTCTGGAAGAGTTGACACTCTTGTTTCGAAAAGCTGTCGGGCGACTGGTTGCCTTTGACTCTGCCGTGGAAAGAGTGGTGGAAGAGATAAAACCTCTGGCACGCAATGGACGCCGCCAAAAGCGGTTGGAATCCATCCAGATAGCCATTGGTGCGTATGATTTCGAGACAAGCCTGTCACTCTTCCATGCCTGGGCGCAAGAAGAAGGTATTTATATAGAGGATTGATCTGATGAATTATCAAGAAGAGACGCCAAACAAGACCGTTTTGATCGTGGATGACCTGACGGAAAATCTCGATATTCTGAAGGAGATTCTGAATCCGTATTATCGCGTGCAGGTGGCGACCAATGGACGACTGGCACTGAAAATTGCCGTCTCCCCGACCCCCCCGGATTTGATCCTGCTCGATGTGATGATGCCAGAGATGGACGGATACGAAGTCTGTCGATTGCTCAAACAGAATGCGCGGACCTGGGATATCCCCATCCTGTTCGTTACCGCCAAATCCGAAGAGGAAAATGAAATCAAAGGGTTTGATCTGGGGGCGGCAGACTATCTGGTCAAGCCCGTCAGTCCGTCCATCGTGCGGGCACGGGTCAAAACCCACCTGACCCTGCACGATCAAAGAAAACTGCTCGCCGATCAGGTGGCCGTGCGCACCGCCCAGTTGATGATCCAGAACATCGAGTTGGCAGAGACCCGCCAAGAGATGATTCACCAGTTGGGTCGAGCCGCAGAATATCGGGATAATGAAACCGGCTTGCATGTGATGCGCATGAGCCAATATGTCCAGCTTCTGGCATTGCACGCAGGCTTGAGCGAGCCGGAAGCGGACCTGCTGATGCTGGCCGCACCGATGCACGATCTGGGCAAGATTGGCATTCCAGACCATATCCTGCTCAAACCCGGCAAGCTGACGGGCAAGGAATTTACCGTCATGCAGACCCATTGCGAAATAGGCTACCAGATCATTGGCGCACAGAAAACGGACGTTCTGACCCTTGGCGGACTGATCGCCCTGACCCATCACGAGCAGTGGAATGGGTGTGGCTATCCCAGCAGACTCGTTGGTGAAGCCATTCCCATAAGCGGACGTCTGGCTGCCATTGGAGATGTGTTCGATGCCTTGACCTCGGTTCGTCCCTACAAGAAAGCCTGGTCGGTCGATGATGCCTTGAATCTGATCGCCAAAGAGGCGGGAGAACACTTTGATCCCGGACTGGCGGTGATCTTTATCGGTTTGAAATCCGCCATTGTCGAGATCATGGGGCGATATCAGGAGCAAACCGCATGATCACGACCTTACCCCATCGACTCTTTCATGCACAACAATGATACAATGCCACACACAGGTGACAATATCATGATGAATCCATCTGAAATTCTGGAACCCACAGAAGGCAGCATCTTGCTGGTAGACGATCAGCCGGAACAAATTGACATCATCAAATCGGCATTGGAACAGTCTTTTATCGTCAAGGTCGCGATCCATGGAAAATTTGTGTCCCAGATATGTCGCGCAGGCGTCATCGACCTGATCCTGATGGATGTGATGATGCCAGGCATGAGCGGATATGAAATCTGTCGGCAATTGAAAAACAATCCGGAAACCCGAGCGATCCCGGTGATTTTCCTGACCAGCAGGGACAGCACCGATGATGAGGCCGTCGGTTTGAAACTGGGCGCGGTGGATTTTATCCGCAAGCCCAGCAGTCCATCCGTCGTATTGTCCAGGTGTCGCAACACGATTGCCCATCGGCGCGCCAAAGAAGCGCTGCATCAGAAAAACGAAGAGTTGCAACAAGCACTGCAGCATTCCCATCATGCCATGAAGATCCGCGAGGATATGGAAAGCATTTCCCGGCATGATCTCAAAGGTCCGCTTTCTACCATCATCGGCTATCCGGAGCTTCTGCTTGAAGATGACAATCTTACAGAGCAACAAAGAAGCTATATAAAAAGCATGGAGAGAAGCGGTTACACCTTGCTGGAGATGATCAACCGATCTCTTGATCTTTTCAAGATGGAAAATGGCACCTATATTCTTAAACCCGAAAAGATTGATCTGTTGGTGATTCTGGAACGAATCGTGGGTGATCTTGGTATCCATTCCGGCCCGAAAAGAGTCAGCATCTTTATCGAGTTCCCAGAGGGTTGCGACTCTCTTGAGTCGTTCCCGATTGTTGGCGAGAAAATGCTTTGCTATTCGCTTTTTTACAACCTGATTCTGAATGCGATCGAGGCCTCTTGTGACGATGGAAAGGTTGGTACGTATCTGACAACCCAAAATGGCAACGGCATCATCCGCATCACCAATCCAGGAGAAGTGCCGCAGGCCATTCTGGAACACTTCTTTGACAAGTATGTCACTTCTGGCAAAGAGGGAGGCACGGGTCTGGGCACCTATTCAGCCTGGCTGGCCGCCAAAACCCAAGGGGGACGAATCGAACTGGATACAAGCCATTCCGGGGAAACATCGGTGATCGTGACGTTGCCATCTCCAGCATGACGATGATGCAAACGCCTGCGTCAAATCGGCAGCAATCGCGCGGTCCGGGCCGGAGGCTGTCCGGACCGACGCATGGGAACGGTCCACGGCCTTGATCGGCAACCATGCAGACCGCTATTCTGCCATACGCACTCTGACACCCAATCGCTCATGCCAAAGAGTGGCCGCCCTCATTGGTGAGACTCTCCGGCTCGCCTCTCTCGCCCTCCAACGAAGCGACTCGACCCGTCATGTCCATGTTCGATTCTGCCCGGTTGTTGCAACACGCCATCGCCCATCACCAGTCGGGGGCGGAAGAAAAGGCCAAACAACTCTATCTGGAGGTGCTGAAAGAAAATCCGGATCAACCGGATGCGCATCACAATCTGGGAATTCTGACCATCCGGTCGCATGCGTGGGAACAGGCTCTTTTCCATCTGCGCCAGGCCCGGGATCTGCAACCCCGACAGGCGCAATACCAAATCAGTCTGATCGCCGCCTTGATGGAATCCGGTCGCATTCGGGAAGCGCAACAGGCTTTTGTTCAGGCCTGTACCGAAGGATGCCAGCATCCGGCTTTGCCACGATTGGCGCGGGCACTGCAAGGCGTGACCGAAGCGACGCCACAAGAAGAATCCGCATTGACGACCGCCTTTCAACAAGGAGATTATCCAAACGCGGCGCGCCTGGGACAACGCATGACCCGGCAGCATCCGGGCCTGGGTTTGGGCTGGAAGGTGTTCGGCTGTGCGCTGCGTCAGTTGGGGCGTCTGCAAGAAGCGTGGCCCATTCTGCGTCAGGCGGTCGCGTGGCTGCCCGATGACGCGGAAGCATACGGCAATCTGGCTCTGCTGACCTGCGATCTGGAACGGTGGGACGAAGCCGAACAACTCTGCCGCCAGGGATTGACGCTGCAACCTGGACGCGCCACGCTTTTCAACATTCTGGCCATCGCGATGCGCGGACAAAACCGGCTGCCGGAGGCAGAAGAAAGTTGTCAACTCGCCCTGACCCACAATCCTCATCTGATCGAAGCGCGCGCCAATCTTGGTTTGATTCTGTTCGAACAGAACAAGACCGACGCGGCCAAACGATTGCTGCAACAGACACTGGAACAGAATCCGACACTCACGACAGCCCACAACACCCTCGGCAACCTGCATCTGAAACAAAAAGAGTGGATCCAGGCCGAAATCTGTTACCGACGGGTGCTGTCCACGCATCCGGGGCATCCGGAATCGATGATCAATCTGATTCATGTGTTGCTGCAAACCCGGCAGTTCCCGGAGGCGGAACGGCTCTGCCAACACATGATGGCCCAAATGCCGGAGCATGTTCCCGCCCTGCATGCCGCAGGTTGCCTGTATCGTGACCTGGGCCGTCCGCAAGAGGCGGAAGCGGCCTGGCAACGGATCCTCGCTTTGCAACCGGATCACGTGGAGAGTTTGATTCAACTTGGCAATCTGCTGCCCGCGCTCGGCAAAACCGACCAGGCGCACGCCTGCCTGGAACAGGCGGTGATCCTGTTGACCTCGGAGACCTTGGAACCGCATTGGCGCGCCCCATCGCCTCATGTCGCACCCAAATGGGACCGTTCTCTGGCTTATGAAACCTTGCAGCAGGCGCGGGAACGGTTGCTATCCGCAGGGATTCCATTTTTTCTGGTGCTGGGCACGCTGCTTGGGGTGATGCGTGAAAATCGACTGTTGCCTCACGACAAGGATCTGGATATCGGTCTGCCGTGGGAGATCGATCGGGATCGGGTGATCGCTCTGCTCTGCCGAGAGGGTCTGTTCCGAGAAGAGTGCGCTCCCTGGTATGGAACAGAACAGCGACAATGGCAGATCGGCTTGCGTCATCGCAACGGTACGGTGTTGGATCTGCTCTTTCACAAGCCGGATGGGGAGAGCCATTATCTGTGCGGTTTTCATGCCTTTCCCCAACCGATCTTGAGTCGCCCACGTCGCTTTTCCATCGGCACACACCATTGGCACGCGCTCGACTGGCCGATTCCCGCTCCGGCGGAAGGGTATCTGTCCGATTATTACGGGCCGAACTGGCGCACTCCGGATCCGGAGTTTCACACGGTACTTTGCAGCCACTGCCGTCTGCCGGAATCGATGGAAAGCCGATGGTTGTTTGGTTGGTTCCGGCTGATCGACGCCCTGAAAAGTCGCAATCCCAAAAAGGCACAAACGCTCTGTCGTCATTTGCTTGCCTTGAAATCCCATCCCTTGTTGCAGCATCTTCTGTCCCGTCTGGTGTAGAGAATTGGCGATGTCCTCTTTGAATCCGCATCAAATTTCCGTTGCGATCACGGCGGCAGGCATGGGAACCCGTTTGGGACTGGGCCCGAAAGCCTTTCTTTCCCTGAACGGCGCACCGTTGATTCATTGGGTAACGCGCAAAGCCCTGTGCCTTTCGGATGATATCGTGGTTTCCGCGCCACCCGAGGCGGTGGTGCAAATGGCGGAGTATTGCCCCGGTTGCCGTTGTGTGGCAGGAGGAGAGACCCGTCAGGAGAGCATTGCCCGTCTGTTGGAAGCGGTGAAGCGAGAGTGGATTCTGATTCTGGATGTCTGCCGCCCTTTCACCTCGACCACCATGATGCAGAACGTCTTGATCGCTGCCCAAAAAACCGGTGTGGCCGCCGCTTTTTTACCGATTCCGGTGCCGGTGGCCGTGCTGCGTGAAGGAAAAATGGTCCAAAGCTTTCGCCGAGACGAAACCGGACTGTTCCAGACCCCTCAGGCTTACTCCCGACCGTTGCTGCTCCAATTGATGGCTGACGCGCAAAAACAGGGCTGGCAGGAGCAATCCATCCTGCAACTGTTGATCCGTGCCGGCGGTCAAGAACGGATAGGCGTGGTTCCGGATGAACCGACCAACATCAAAATCACCACTCCCCTCGATTGGCAACTGGCCTCGCTTTTGATCGATCATCTATAATGTTTTCCTTAAAACAAACTTAAACTATAGATAAAAGGTTATAGAACTGCTTGCGCGGTTTTGTGAGATTTTGCGCCTTTTTCCCCCTGTTTCTTCATTTTTCGCTTGTCTGTGAGATGGCGCATGCATTGTTTTTTTAGCATAAACAAACAATAATTCAATATTTATACCCATAAAATCAAATAACAATACCAGAAGCATCATCATTGAAAATGATATTGACAGCTTTGCATGGAAAATTTTGATGCATCATTTTTTTCAATCCCCTACTCTCAAAATGGATTGAATGGGTGCTTCAACTCATGTAAAATATAATGATTATTGAAAATTTTGCAAAATAATTTCAAGATTTAGTCTGTTGAATTACACAGGGTGTTTCTTATTTTCATATTAACGTTTGTATGTGTTAACATATTAATTGGTTCGTTCAAAACCTGTTTACTTATCTAGGTGCCCCATGCAAATGCGCTCCCTGTTGGCCCAGTGCTTCTCGTTAGAGCCCCGCATGATGTTCGACGGTGCGGCAACCGATGCTCTGGTCGCTCACATGGCCGACAATGCCCATCACGAGGCCTTCCAGCCCGACGCGGAACGGATCGATACCCGTACACTCCAAACGGCTCCGGTGGTTCCGGCCCCGGTCGAAATCCGTCCTGCCGATCCTCTTTTGAATCAAGGCAAAAGAGAGGTCGCCTTCATCGACACCTCGGTGACGAATTATCAAACCCTGGTGGATGGGGTGAGGGCCGGGGTCGAGGTGGTGTTGATCGACGGCACGCAAAGTGGTTTGGCGCAGATGGCCCAATGGGCGGAAACCCATAGCGGATATGATGCGATCCATATTCTGAGCCATGGCACCGAGGCGACGTTGCGCCTGGGACGGGATGTGCTCACCAGTGCGTCGTTGCAAACCACCGCCGTTCGAGCCGATCTGGCAGTGTTGGGACATTCTTTGACCGAGAGCGGCGACCTGTTGCTCTACGGCTGCGATGTCGCCTCCGGCGTAGCGGGTCAGGCCTTCATCGATCAATTGGCCCAGGTGACCGGCGCAGATGTCGGAGCCTCTGCCGACCTGACCGGCGCCACCAGCCAGCGGGGGAACTGGGTTCTCGAAAAATCATCCGGCACGCTGGAAACGCAAGTCGTGCTCCCGTCTGACATGAATTCCTCCTATGATGAACTGTTGGCTGTCTCCAAACTTCTCAACATCAAGGGAAATTCCACAACATCGGACAGTTTCACCCTGTATGCCCAGGCTGTTGATTCGAGTGGCAATCTGTATGTGTATGGCGCGAATGTGGGAAACGTGACGATTGGTGGGACGCTCTACACCTCTGCCAGCACGGGTACCTTTTCTCCGCGAATGCTGTTGATCAAGTATGACTCTTCCCTTGCGGTACAGTGGGTTAAACAGGTTTATGGACCCACGTCGTCCGGTTTCATCTCCAACGCCATGATCCAAGTGGATCAAACCGGTAACTGTTATGTGTCTGGTAGATTCACCGGTTTTGTTTCAGACGATGGCGTCAATACCAATGATATGATGTATTTTGAGGACACCTCTCATGCCTTTACGCAAGGTCATGATTTCTTGATCAAATTGAATACCAGCGGCACTTTTCAATGGATGAATCAATGGGATGGCGGTTCGTTGCTCGTCAACGGCAGCCGGTTGGACCCTGCCGGAGGCATTGTCATGGCCGGAACCTCGACGAGTGCCTCCATTACCGTCACGGGACAAAATGCCACATCGCAATCCGCCAGTCAGGGAGGCGCGGGAACCGCATGGATTTGGGCAACCAAATTCAACACCGACGGATCCGTGGCATGGACCAAAAGGTTGGCTGAAAACGGTTATAATGGTTTAAACGGTTCCTCGTTCACCAATGGCTATATCTATGTGGATAGATCCTCGAATCTGTATCTGAGCGGGATCGGCAACGCTTTGAATTTCGGCCAGGACGATAATGGCACTACGGTCTATGTGGGACAGTCCAGTCAGTATGACACAACCAACAGAATGAATGAAGCGTTTGCCGTCAAATATACCAGTACCGGCACCCCGATCTGGGCCCACCACCTGGGTCTGGCTTCCAACACCTACACCACGCCAAACATTTTTGTGGACATATCCGGCAATGTCTACCTGTCCGGTGGATTCAACTATGTAACGGTTAATTCTGTCCCGGAAGCAGGCGCGGCAAGAAACCGTGATTTCGACGTCACCCATGACAATGGCACCGCTGATATTCTCGCTGCGGGAGCGACCGGTTCCTCAATCAATCCCTTTGTACTCAAACTCAACTCATCGGGGGCGTTCCAATGGGTCAAGGCCGTGGATTCGACCATCACCACGGATGGTCGTTCCCGTGGCGTGGTCGCGGATGCCAACGGCAATGTCTATGTCCTGGGACGATATGCAGCGTCGCTCGCGGTGGGAGGAGGATCCTACAGTGTCACATCGAATGGTGGTAGTGATATTTTCGTCTGGAAATTGAACGCTTCGGGAACCAGCCAGTGGCTCCATTCCCTCGGTGGCGCGGGTTCGGACGAGGCCACCAATCAGGCCTTGCAGCTGCTGTCGGATGGGAACATCCGCATTGGTGTGCGGGTTCGAGGTTCTTCCGTGGATGTCGATCCCTATGGAACTCCCGCCACAGTCTACGCCGCCTCCACCGGCAACGCCGCAAACGCCTTGGCACTGTTCGTCTGGGATTCGGATGGCAAGTTGATCTACTCCAACGCTGGAGACGCCGACTCGATTCCGACCCCCAGTGGCCCCACCGTCTCTCTTTCGGTCAACAACGCCAGCATCGCCGAGGCTGCCGGAACCGCCACCATCACCGCCACCCTGAGTGCGACGGCCACCACCGATACCACCGTCACCATCGCCCCCACCGGCACAGCCACGGGCAGTGGCACCGATTACACCCTCTCTTCCACCACCATCACCATTTTGGCGGGACAAACCACCGGCACGGCCACCATCACCGCCGTACAGGACAATTTCGACGAAGAGGACGAAACCGTCATCATCGACATCACAGCGGTCAGCGGCGGAGACAACGCCACGGAAGATGGCACCCAACAAACCACCGTCACCCTCACCGATGACGATGCCGCACCAACCCTGGCCATCGACAGCCCATCGATCACCGAAGGCAACAGTGGCACCTCCAGCATGACTTTCAACGTCGCGCTGAGTGCCGCCTCCAGCAAAACCGTCACGGTCCAATATGCCACCTCCAACGGAACAGCCACGGCTGGCAGCGACTATGCCTCCGCTTCCGGCACCCTGACATTTGCGCCGGGAGAAGTTCTCAAAACGTTCAACGTGACGATCAGTGGGGATACCACCTCCGAATCCACCGAAACCTTTACCGCCACCTTGTCCAATCCCGGTAATGCCACACTGGCCACGGCAAGTGGAACCGGCACCATCGTCAGTGATGAACTCTCCATCAGTTCTGCCACATATGATGCCTCAACTGGCATCATCACCGTCAACGGCACCGGATTCACCGCCAAGGCCAATGCCGCCGATGTGGATGTCTCGAAACTGAGATTCTTCTACGCAAGCAGTTCCGGACAAACACTCGATTCAACTTACGATGTCGAAATCGTCGATTCTTTTCACTTCACGATCACGCTGACAGGTTATGAAAGGGGCTATTTCGACTATTTGTTCGTAAAGAATGGCACCCAATCCATCGACAACTACCTCTATGGGATCGCTGCGGACGACGACTGGATGACCGCTGTCACGGCTGGAGACACCAGCATCAGCGAAGCCGACCGAAAGTCTCTCACAGTCAGCAACAACTCCGATTTGTATGTAAAAGCCTTGGGGACCACGGTCTATTCCGAGGGGATACCGACAGCCTATGACGCCACACAGCCGACACTTGGCAATCCAATGCCTCTATTCGGCTTTGTATTGGTCAGAGATCCCGGCGATTCCTGGAACAATGGCTCCCTGACAGTTCAGATTTCGGCCAACAGCGAAGCGACCGATACAATTTATCTGCCTACCACCAATGCGGATCCGGCCAACAACGCCTATTGCTGGATTGACGGAACGGATTTGAAATTCGGAGCCGTAACCTTCGGTTCCGTGACAACCCCTTCCGTGACCGGCGCGACGCCTTGGACTTTCACGTTCAATGGAAATGCCACCAATCAACTTGTTCAGCAACTGGCAGCCGAAATCCTTTACACCAATCCCTCTTCCACCCCAAGCGTTGCCAACCGCACTCTGACCATTACGGCAACCGACGCCGATGGAGATACCAACACCTCTTCATCGTTCTTGCGCGTTCTTCCTTCCGATACGCTCGGAGGATCGGCAACTTCCGGAAATCTCAAGGTTGTCGTCTCTGGCGGTCTGACATCCGTATTTCGCTACAACGGCACGACGTGGATCAATCAAAAATATGGCAACGATGTCTGGCAAAGCACAGGAAGCCTCCTCTATACCGATTCCGGAGTCTATGCGCTACTGCCCCATTATTCCAATGAAGTCGCCATGGGGGGGGCATACACTGCACCAAGCGTCATTGCCCCTCTTGTCAGTCAAACCGCCGATGCCGACAGCGTGACCACTACATGGACCGCAGGATCCATGACGGTGACTCAAGAAGTCACGCTTGCCAACATCACAGACAGCTATATCAGATACAACTGGACCGTGACGAACAATAGCGGCGCACCAGTGAACGATCTGCGACTTTTTCAATACGCCGACAGCTATCTTGATGGTGTTGATGCCGGTCCTGGCTTCTGGAGTGCCGACACAAATACGGTTGGCGTGACGCGCATCAGTGGAGACTCGACGATCCGAATTGCCTTGATGGGCGTCACGACTCCGAGCCGTTACGATTCTGAGTTTTTTGCCAATATATTCAACAGAATATCCGGTCCAGATCCAAGACTGACGGATACCATCGATGCCACCAATGTCGATAACGGCTATGCCATGGAGTGGGACAACAACACACTCAATGCCGGCTCCTCCTGGGAAGTGATCGCTTTCGAAACCTTCAGTTCCGGATCGGTCCTGGCCTCCGGCGGCAACTCCGCCACCTTCGATGGCACCAGTTCCCAGGTCGCGTTCACGGTCGGCAACTATGGCACAATCCAGGATATCAGCTATAGCGTTTCCGCGCCCGCCGGATGGACCGTCACCCTCGACAAAACCTCCGATAGCAACGTCGCGCAAAACGGCACGAAAACCGTCACAGCCACCGTCACCGGAACCGGAGCCTCGACCTCAGGCCGATATGAAGTGATTCTGACGGCCACGGGCGCGGATGGTTCGTTCTCCAGAGCCATCGACTTCATCACCGTCTCCAGTTCGCCGCCTACCCTGACCACCATCGATACCTTGATCAATGGCGCGGAAGATACCGACTTCACGATCACGTATGCCGATCTTGCCGCCGCTGCCGACGAAGCGGACAGCGATCATCAACCCATCACCTTCCGTATCGAAGCAGTCAGCAGTGGCACCCTTAAAAAGGGCGGTATCGATGTAACCGCAGGCACCACCACGCTTGCTGCCGGTGAATCTCTTGTCTGGACCCCGGCTGCCAATGCCAATGGATCCGCCGTACAAGCTTTCACGGTCAAGGCCTACAATGGCACCGCGTACTCATCGACCGCCGTCGCCGTGAAAGTGGCGCTTGCCGCCGTCAACGACGATCCCACCCTGACCGGTATCCCGACAGATGTCAGCTATACCGAGGATACCAGTGACAATCTGGATCTGTCCGCCGTCACCTTGGCGGATGTGGATTCGACCACTGAAAACATCACCTTCACCGTTACCGCAGCGGCAGGCACCCTGACGGCAACTTCAGGAGGCAATGTCACCATCAGCGGTTCGACCAGCAACACCCTGACCTTGACCGGTAAGGTCGCCGATATCGATACCTATCTGAATACGGCCAGCAACATCCGTTACCAGCCGGCCACCAACCAGTATGGCGACGATGCCACGACCATCGCACTCAAAGCCAATGACGGAGGTCATACGGGAACCGGTGGCGGAACGGATGTTTCGTTCGGCACCATCCATGTCGATATTGCCGCGATCGCCGACACCCCGAACATTACCAACACCTCCACCACCCCCGGCACCCAGAGTGCTTCCGGTCTGGTGATCACACGCCACGCGGCGGATGGCGCCGAGGTGACGCACTTCCGAATCACCAACATCACCGGCGGCACGCTGTACCTGAATGACGGCACGACCGTCATCAACAATGATGACTTCATCACCTTTGCCGCAGGCAACGCCGGTCTGAAATTCACCCCGTCTGGCGCAGGTGGCAACTCGTTTGATCTTCAGGCCTCCACCAGCAGCACGAGTGCCGGTTTGGGCGGCTCCACCGTCACGGCCACCATCTCCGTGGGTGCCTCGGTCGCCAATCCGACCATCAACGAAGATACCGACTCCGGAGCCATCGCCATCACCCGTGGCGGCGCGGAAACCTACTATAAAATTACCGGAATCACTGGCGGCGCGCTCTACAGCGATGCGGGATACACCACCGCCATCACCGATGGCAGCTTTATCGCCAATGCCGGTGCCACCACCAATGTCTATTTCCGGCCAACCGCCAACAACTTCGGCCCGGGTGGCTTCTCGGTGCAGGCGGCCAGCAGCAACAGCGATCCCGGATTGACCGGCAGCACGATCAGTTCCGCCATTACCATCACCCCCATCGCCGACACCCCCACAGTCACCAATACCACCACCAACGAAGATACCCAATCTTCCACCGGTCTGGTGATCGGACGCAATACCGTGGACAGCACGGAAGTGACCCATTTCAAGATCACGACGATTTCCGGCGGCACTCTCTATAAAAACAACGGGATCACCCAAATCTCCAATAACGATTATATCACCTTTGCCGAAGCCCAGGCCGGCCTGAAATTCACGCCTACCGCCAACTCCAGCACAGCCGGATCGTTCCGGATTTATGGCGCGACCAGCAGTTCCGGAGATGGCCTTAGCACCACCTACGCCACCGCCACCATCACCGTCACGGCGATTGCCGACACCCCCACCGTGGCCACTCCCACCATCGATGAGGATAGCGATTCCGGGGCCATCGCCATCACCCGCAACGCCGCAGATGGCGCGGAGATGACCCACTACAAGATTACTGGAATCACGGGCGGCACGCTCTACAGCGATTCGGGATATACAACGGCAATCACCAATGGCGGTTTCATCGCCTCGGCGGGAAATACCACCAACGTCTATTTCCGACCCGCTCCCAACCGCAACAGCACCACCGGAGGCAACGCCTCCTTCACGATACAGGCTTCCACCAGCAACGCGGATGGCGGACTGGGCGGTTCCACGGCCACCTCCACCATCACCCTGAACGCAATCGCCGACACCCCGAATATTACCAACGCCTCCACCACCCCCGGCACCCAGAGCTCTTCCGGTCTGGTGATCACACGCCATGCGGCGGATGGCGCCGAGGTGACGCACTTCCGAATCACCAACATCACCGGCGGCA
>JADGBU010000303.1:0-552 GCA_015231295.1 Magnetococcales bacterium
GGAGGGCGATGACGCCGCCGAGCGTGCCGACGATCAGAGCGGGTAGAAACTCCTGACGCAGACGGCTCAGGGAGGTTCGTTGCCAGGGGATGATCGGTCCCAGTCCCATGAGGGCGAGCATGCCGAGCATGATGGGAATGAACACTTTGTTGTAATAGGGCGCGCCCACCGAAACCTTGGCCGAGGAGAGGGTTTCGACCGCCAGGGGATAGAGGGTGCCAAGGAGTACGGTACAGGCTCCGGCCACCAGGAACAGATTATTGATCAGAAAGGAAAACTCCTTGGACCAGGCACTTTCGAGCTTGGGGGTTTCCCGCAGTTGATCGGCCTTGTAGGTGAGCAGACCGAAGGAGAAAATCAGCAGGGCGGCCATGAATATCAGGATATAGATGCCGCGTCCCGGATCGGTGGCGAAGGCGTGGACCGAAGAGAGCACCCCGGAGCGCACCAGAAAGGTGCCGAGCAGAGAAAGGGAGAAGGTGGTGATGATCAGGAACAGATTCCAGGTGCGGAACATCTGACGACGCTCCTGGACCATCACCGAATGCAAAA
>JADGBU010000303.1:676-2986 GCA_015231295.1 Magnetococcales bacterium
CCAGGAGAACAGGGTCCAGCGGCGGGTGGCCAGGATCCATTCGCTGTCGCCTTGCGCCGTGATGAGGGCCGCCATGGCGAAGGCGTAGGGAATGGCGAAACCGACATAGCCCATGTAGAGGAACGGTGGATGGAACACCATGCCCGGATCCTGCAACAGAGGATTGAGATCACGGCCATCGAGAGGCGGATTGAGCAGTCGCTCGAAGGGGCTGGACAGAAACACCACCAACAGCAGAAAGCCCAACAGCAAAGCGCCCAGGATCGAGAGCACCCAGGGCATGGAGACGGGATGGGTGGTCCAGTGTTTCCATGCGGCGATGGCGACGAACAGGGAGAGCAGCCAGGCCCAGAGCAGCAGCGACCCTTCGTGACCGCCCCACATGGCGGTGGCCAGATAGAACACCGGCAGCTTGAGGGAGGCGTGTTCGGCGACATACTTCACCGAAAAGTCGTGTTGCAGAAACGACTGGATCAATCCGGCGGAGGCGATGGTGAGCAGGGCGCAGATCAGAAAGGCGGATTGACGCGCCACCCGGATCCAGACCAGACGACGCCAATGGAGTCCGATCATCGGTGCGGTGATCAGAACGATGGTCAACATCAGGGCAAGCAGGGTGGCAAAGTGGGCGATTTCGATCCACATGGCTTCCGGGGGACTCTCGGGGCTCGGGTGAAAGGGATTATTTCAGGGATTTCATCAGGGACTCTTTGGATTTGGCGATTCCCTGTTCACTCATTTCCACCGGGACATAATCTTCGCTGTGTTTGGCCAGGATGGTATCGGCCTGGAACTCTTGGCCGCTGTTCCAGGTGCCTTCCACCACCACGCCCTGACCCTCCCGGAAGAGATCCGGCACCATGCCTTCGTAGCGGACCGGGATCTGCTCTTTGCCATCCGTGACCAGGAAGCGGATTTTCAGCGATCCGGACTCCCGGACCAGGGAGCCGGCCTGGACCATGCCGCCGATGCGGATTTTTTTGCGATCGAGTTCATGGCCTTTGGCCACGGCCTCGGTCGGGGTGTGAAAATAGACCAGCGCGCCGGTGAAGGAGGAGAGCACCAGCGCGGCCAGGGCTCCCCCGACCACCAGAAGGGTGACGATGAGAAAGATGCGTTTGTTGGGAGCGGTTTTCATCGGGGGCCCTGTTCATGGTCATCGAGTTGTTTTTGCAGGCGTTTCCAGGAGGTGTACCAATGCAGGGTATAGCCTCCGTAGATGGCGACGGCCAACAGATAGACGGCGGTGACATAGGGGGTATAATCATTCATCGTGGTGCATCCTTGCGGATTCCAGGGCGTCGAGGCGGCGGTGGGCTTCGATTTGTCGCGCCTTGACCGTCACCATGTAGAGTCCGAGCAGGATAAACGCCCCGGAGAGGATCAGCAACGGGGGAAGCAGGGGGCCGGAGATGTGAACGGCGGCATTGCTTCCGGCGGCCAGTGAGGGGGGTTGATGGAGCGTGCGCCACCAGACCACCGAATAGTGGATGATCGGCAGATCCACCGCGCCGATCAGGGCGAGAATGGCGGTGGCTCGCGCTCCTTTGATCGGGTCGTCGAGGGAGTGGCGCAGCACCATCAGGCCTTTGAAGAGGATCAGCAGCACCAGCATGGAGGTGAGACGGGCATCCCAGGCCCACCAGGTGCCCCACATGGGCTTGCCCCAGATCGAGCCGGAAGCCAGCGTGATCACCGTGAAGGCGGCTCCCACCGACGCAGCCGCCTCCGCGAGAATGTCGGCGGTTTCGGAGCGTTTCCAGAGGTAGAGGATCGAGGCGATCGTGAGGAACAGATAACTCAACAGGGCCAGCTTGGCCGAAGGCACATGGATGTAGAGAATCCGCACCGCGCCGCCTTGCTGGAAATCCGCCGGGGCACTGTAGACGAACCAGGCTCCCACGGCCAGAGACAGAAGGGTGGCCCATCCCAGATAGGGCTGGATTTTTTTAAGGATTTTCATGGTGTGGATTGTTCACTCCTCAACCAGCCAGCCGAAGGCCCAGGGGGCCAGGGCAAGATAGACCAGATCGAAAATGATCAGCAGCTTGAGCCAGGGGGCTACCGGGCCATCCACGGTCAGCACCCCGGCGATGGCCTGGACTCCGGCGATCAGCATGGGGGCGGTCAGGGGCAGCAGCAGCAGAGCCAGCAGCGTTTCGCGGGAGCGGGCTCCTCGGGTCATGGCGGCCAGCAGCGTTCCCAGGCCGGTCAGGCCCAGGGTGCCCAGGGCGAGAATGCCCAAAATGGCGGGCGCATGGCTCCAGGCATCGACGTTGAACAGCACCAGGGTCAAAGGGAGTATCAGGA
>JADGBU010000026.1:0-14584 GCA_015231295.1 Magnetococcales bacterium
GCTGTTGCTGGACGAACCGGCCAACCATCTGGACATGGCCGCCCGCGCCGCCCTCGAAGAGGCGTTGACCGACTATCCAGGCGCGGTGATCCTGGTCACGCACGACCGGGATCTGATGGAAGCGACCTGCGACGGACTCTGGGTCGTGACCAACGGGGGAGTGGTTTCCTGGGAGGGGAGTCTGGACAGTTATCTGGAGCAGGCGATCCGGGAGGAGCCCGCCCCGACCAGCGGCGGGATCGCCGCGACCACCGCGACCCGGGATCCGAAGGAGATTCGCCGTCAGACGGCGCAGATTCGCGACCGGTTGCGTCAGGAGACCCGGCAGAGTCGTCAGCGACTGGAAAAGCTGGAAAAAACCATCGAGACCCTGGAGGCGGAACGCACCACGTTGCAGGCCACTCTGGCGGCTCCCGAGGCCTATGCGAGCGAATCACGCGAACGGTTGAAGGAGCACGTCAACCGACTGGGGCAACTGGAGGGAGAGCTGCAAACGGCCATGAGTCAATGGGAAGCCCTCTCCCTGGAGCTGGAAGCCAGCGAAAGCGAAGCCGAGGAGGCCATCAATCGCATCCGCATACCGGATTGAAGCGGCGGGGTCCAGGGGCCATTGGCCCCTGGTGGGGTCCAGGGGCGAAGCCCATGGGACTTTCAAATAAAAAATTCTCTTCAAGAAAAACAAAACCCTGGGGGATGAATCCCCCAGACCCCCTCTTTTCTTTCAATGGTCTGGAAACGCACGTCGCGGCGGGATCAGACCCGTCAGGTCCGATCCCACCGCACGCCGGGGTCACGGCCCCCGACGAAACACCCTCGAATCCCCTCACTCCAACAGTTTCAAAAAGATTTTGGGCTGCTGATTGGCCTGCGCCAACACCGAAATCCCCGCCTGCTGAATGATGGTATTTTTGGCCATATACGCGCTTTCCAGGGCCACATCGGTATCCATGATGCCAGAAACGGAGGAGGCATAGGCATCTGCGGTCGAGGCTGCGGTGTTGATGATCGACTCGAAACGACTCTGAATGCCGCTCAATTGAGCGCGAATGGTGCTGACCGCATCCAGCGCGCTGTCCGCGATGGTGATGGCATGGCTCGCCGAGGCCGCCGTGCTGACGTTCACCGACACGCCGTTGGTCCCCATGCCCAACCCCGCCAGGCTGGCCGTATCGATGGTCACGGTGATCGCGTCACCGGCATTGGGCCCGATCTGGAACGACTGATTGAGAAAAGATCCGGTCAGCAGATTGAGATTGTTGTATTCCGTCGCCGTGGCGATCCGCTGGATCTCCGACAGCATCTCGGAAACGTTCAACTGCAACGACTCCCGATCGGAACTGGAATAGGTGGAGTTGCTGGCTTCCACCGCCAGATCGCGAATGTTCTGAATGGCATTGGTCGTTTCGTCCAGGGCCGCATAGGCCACATCGGTCAACGAAAGGCCATCGTTGGCATTCTGTTTGACCACGTTCAGACCCCGAATCTGAGTCATCATCCGCGTGGCCACGGCCAGGCCTCCGGCATCATCCTTGGCCGAGTTGATTTTCAATCCGCTGGCCAATCTTTGCATGTTGGTGCCCAGGGCCGAAGTGGAGGACTTCACACCTCTGTAGGCCATCAAAGAAGCGATGTTGGTATTGATGGAAATGGTCATAGCAATGAACTCCCGTAAAAGCTGTCTGACGTTTTGATCCGAAGATTCTCGCGAAACGAGTTGATTTTATCTGATTCGACCGGAACCGATCCGGTGCGTGTTGCCATAATCATCGACAGCTTCCAAGACAATCTTAAGTAAAAAATGCACCCTCTCGATCGATTTATTCGAAGAAATCAACTTGACAGAGTTGATTTCTTCGAGGTTGGTTGATTTTATCAGTATCATGCATAGTATTTCTTTTCACTAAAGCTCACGGAACAAAAAACCGATAATGTCGATAAGGGGTGATTTAACATGTTGAGAATTTAACAATTTGTCATTGATTTTCAATAATTTAACCAGTAGACACAACCGGATTCCTCCGGCTCTGCCCGACCACGCCACCGACCAGCCCCACAATCGACCCGATCCACCCCCATCTTCCAAAAAAATTTCCACCCTTCATTTTCCACTCAACTCGAACCATCAAATGACCGATGAATCAGATTAGGAGTTATGTAAAAAAAATTTCGCCGCCCATTCCCCCCCGCCCGGATCCTGGTCCGCTTTTTGCTGTTCTCCCTTCTGACGGTGCCTCCTGCGCCACCTTTCCAGACACGAACCATCCGCCACGGAGCCTCCCATGAAACAACACATCCATGAAACCATGAGTAAAATTGAACAACTCGGCCTGACCGAACGCGAATTCAAACGCATTCTGGCCCGTCTGAGCGATACCGAACTGGCACTCCTGGAACAAATGACCGCCCTGCATCGGCTGGCCGAATCGGAAGTGCGTCGCCTGCAGGTCATCGTGGACAAGGTGTATCAGCAATTGGTGGAGTCGTTCCGTCCGGCAGGCCAGCCCGCCCTGGTCCGGCCCCGTTGAGGGCGTCACCGCCCGTTTTCCCGATCACGGATTTTCCCGATCACGGATTTTCCCGATCACGGAAAAACGGGCCGCGCCGGACTCCCCGCCGTCTGAACGACGTGGAACCAGAACCAGAGGAAAAAAGCGCATCCGAAAGACGCGGGTCAATCAAAGGGGGGAAGTTGCCTGATTCAGGCCATGCCATCGAAGCCATCTGAAAGCGACGCGGCCCGCCCGACCACAGCGTGCCGCCTCGTTCAATCCTCTTGAGATCTTGCCACGGAATTCTAAGGATGAATTCCCAGAATCTTGCGAATCCGTTTGCGGAAAGTCTCTTCGCCGCCCTGCCAATACATCTCACGGGCGTTGACGAAAATCACCTCTCCCTTGCGATCCACGATGGCCGCGCCCAACAGACTTTTCTTGGGCTGATTGTCATTGTTGACAATCCGGATGCCAGGGGTTTCCATTTCGACGGCCTCATCCTTTTGCACCAGAATGTTGGGACGATGACCATGCACCACGGTCAGAATATCCAACTCCTTGAGCAGACGGCTGATCTTGACGCCGCGTTTTTCTCCGTCATGGCTGCGTTCCTGATAATAGTGACGCGCCTTCTTGATATTGCCCATCAACACCTTGCCCTCCTCGTTGCGAAACAGGGCATGATGGCCTTCGTAAAACGCCTTGCGAACCCGTTCATTGAAGCGGTTCAACTCTTTTTTCTCTTCGCGGATCTGCAACAGAAACCGCAGCAGATGCAAGGTGGGATAACCATGCAAAAAGAGCGTCTTGCCGAACACATGCAGCAGATCCCGACTGCGGATGAACGACACCCGTTTTTCTCCGAGATAGGCATATTCACCATTCTCGACCCGATGAAGAATTTCCAGCTCATGATTGCCGTTCAGGATGGTCAATCCGCAACTCTTGGGCGCGGACCGGGACAGTCGCATGAAATAATCGAGCATTTCCAGCGACGGTTCCCACTTGTTGAGCCAATCCCCGGTGTGGATCACCCGAATGCCATCGATTCCCTTGCGCCACTCCCCCTCCCGATTGCACACGCCGACAATATGCAAGGCATACTTCACCGCGCGCAAATCGTTATCCGTATCCGACAACACCACGGCAAAACGGGGTTGATCGACCTCATCATGCCTTTTAGCATGTTTCTTGGGCATGATCCTTCTTACCTCTCACGCTGCCGATTCGCAGCCATTTCGACGGCAGCCGACAAAGCGGCCAAATAGGAACCGGGATCGGCGATCCCCTGTCCGGCAATATTATGCGCGGTGCCGTGATCGACACTGGTCCGCACGATCGGGAGATTCAGGGTCACGTTGATGGCATTGCCAAAAGCCAACATTTTCAGCGGGATCAATGCCTGATCGTGATACATGCAGACCACTGCGTCATATCCTTCGCGCGCGCGCGCGTGGAACAGGGTATCGGCGGGCAACGGACCGCGCAACGACGGAAACTCCTGCGCCAACTCCCGACAGACCGGAGCGATCAAGGTCAACTCCTCATCTCCGAACGCCCCATCCTCTCCGGCATGGGGATTCAGACCGGTCACCACCACCCGAGGCTCTTGCAGCGCGAAATCACGTCGCAGCGACTCCAGGGTGATGCGAATGATACGCCGCAATCCTTCCCGGGTCAGCGAGGCGGGCACCGACGCCAACGATTGATGAATCGTGGCCAAGACCACACGCAATCCGCATCCGGCCAGCATCATCACCGGCAGATCCACCCCGAGCAGACGGGCCAACAGTTCGGTATGTCCCGGAAAATCGAAACCCGCCGCATGAATCGAGCCCTTGTGGATCGGCGGCGTGACCATGGCGGCCACCTCTCCCCCGACAGCCAGACGACAGGCGGTTTCGATGCTCTCCACCACGGCGGCGGCGTGACCGGGATGTGGCTGGCCAAACGCAAACACGGCGGCATCCGCACGGTGGCGGGTTGCCAGAATATCGAAACGATCCGGATCGGTGCCCACCTCCGGGGTCACGGCGTCGAACACCCGCAACCCCACCGACAGACCCAAATGTTCCGCCGTGCGCGCATACACCGCCGGATCGCCCACATGCAGCAGCCGATAACGGTCGCCGACACGCATCGAAGCGTCGGCAAACGCCCGCAGCACAATTTCCGGACCCACGCCAACCGGGTCTCCCATGGTTACGGCCAGAGGCAATCGATTCATCGATCCTCCACTACGATTGGGGTCCAGGGGCCATTGGCCCCTGGTGGGGTCCAGGGGCGAAGCCCATGGGACTTTCCAATATAATTATAAGAATAACGAATTGACAAGCAGATATTCTGAAGTCAACACCCTGGAGGCGTTGCCTCCAGACCTCCACCGGGGGCGACGATCGCCCCCGGACTCCCGCGCAGAATCAGCGATATTCCACAAACGCCCGCAGACGCAGATCCCGCAACCACTGATTGTACCGGGTCTGCAATTTGGCCTCCATGACCCGCTCTTCCAACTCCTTGCCCTGGGCCTCCAGAGAGTCCGGAGCCAGACTCTTCTTGTCTTCCACCAGGATCAGATGCCACCCGAACGGCGTGCGGACCGGTTCGGATACCTCTTTGGGCTTCATCCGGAAGGCCGCCTGCTCGAAGGGAGCCACCATCATGCCCGGTCCGAACCATTGCAGATCCCCACCGGAAGCGGCGGTTTCATCCTGGGAGTGCTTGCGCGCCAGGGTGGAAAAATCGGCCCCGTTTTGCAACTCCTTGCGAATTTTCAGGATGGTTTCCAATCCGCGCCGCTCCTCTGCGGCCCCCGCGTCGGACGAAACCTTAATGAGAATATGTCGCGCTTTGACTTTGGTCAACTCTTTCGCCACCGGAGCCTTGGAATGACCTTGACGCTTCTCCAACAACACCACGACATGAAATCCCTGCGGCGTGCGGATCGGATTGGCCACCTCACCCGGTTTCATAGAAAAAACAGCGGCTTCCATTTCCGGCATCAACTCGCCCTGCTTGAACCAGCCGATCTCGCCCCCTTCGATCCCGCTCGGATCGTCGGAGTGCTGTCCCGCCAGCGTGGCCAGCGACGCCCCCTGACGCAACTGCTCGGCCAATTTTTCCGCCTGTTGCCCCTTCTCCTCGATCCGGGAAGAGGAGGCGGTCGAATCCACCGCCAGAAGAATCTGTCCCAATCGCACCTCTTGCGGTCCCTCCGCCCCCTGAGAGGCCCGATGCACCCCCTGAATCTCCTCGGGCGAAACCGAAACCAAAGGACGGATCACCTTGTTGATCAAGCGTCCTTTCAACAACTGATCCCGCAACCCTTGACGATAGCCCTCCAGATCGATCCCCTGACGGGCCAGGGCTCCGGGCAGGGCTCCGGGAGGCAGATTGTTGTTGCGTTCCACCTGTCCCATCACCGCATCGACATCCTTCTCATCGACCATCAGGCCCATCTGCTCGGCCTTCTGCTCCCGCAAGACCCGCTGGATCAGCTCCTCCAGCACCCGCTTGCGAATTTTTTCCGGGTCCACCTGTCCGCCTTCCTTGCCGATGCGGGCCAGCATCGGACGCGCCACCTCCTCGACATCTGAAGCGGTGATCGCTCGTGGTTTCACCGGTTTGTCGGATACCGTACCCGCATCCACCACGGCCACGATCCGATCCGACAGATCCGCCCGCAGGTCGCCCCAGGGCATCCATGCCAGGGAACACGCCAGCGCGATTCCACTCGCGCCCACCCGCCAATCACGCCATCCACGCCTTGCCAGGGCCGGACCAGCCGCTTCAGGAAGAGACACCATATCCGCCCAATCCTCGCAACGTAAAGAAGAAGCCAATGAATCCACCACCATGCTCGCTGGTCTGCGACGAAAGATCCCGTCCGCCCGACAGTTCCAGACTCCAACAGGAGTGGTCGTAGGTGACACCGGTACGCCAACTCTTCAAGCCGCCCGTTTCCAGAGAGTAGTCGGAATTCTGTTTCCAACGCCAGCTTTCATCCAGGCGCAGACTGGTCTGCAACGAAATATCTTCCAGGGGTTCCCGACTGCCTTCGGTCACGAGGGGCCCGATCGCCGGATCCAGGGTGTTGCGGTGATAGCCCACCGTGACCATGGTGCGGGCATCTCCGTACCCCACCAGAGATTCGGAGGATTCCAGCAGGTTCAGATAGGGATCGTACCGCCCCCCCACGGAGATGATCCAGTGATCGCTCGGGAACCACTCCACCCCGGCCACCAGATCGGAAAATTCATGCCCCCCCTGATACTCCCGATCGCCAGGAGGAGCCCACCGCTGACCCACCGTGGCGGTGATCAGATTCCGCACCGCGCCATCCCGCTGACGGCCAAACAGCCGGGAGGTCAGCCCATAGGCCACCCACTCGCCGGAGCTGACCCGATCCTCGCCCGAAAACAGATTGCCCGAATAGAGATTGCTCACGCTGAAGTTGCGCAACGTGGCGTCGAAGTTAGGCAGGCGGCTCTGATCGCTGGAGGTGAGCACGGCATATTGCACCGCCGGTTCCAGGGTATGCTTCCAGGCGCCGTTGCCGTAGGTGCGGGCCAGATCCAGATCGAGACGCATCCGCATCGAGGCCGATTCCCGGCTGACGGTGGAATCATACTGCGTGCCGCTCTGATTGGGATCCCCCTGGATCCAGTAGGCGGTTTCCCGCACGCCCAGCGCGCCGCTGAAATGACCGATGGGCAGCGCATGCCAGTATTGCACTTCCGGAGCCACATCGAACCTCTGGGCCGCGTCTCCGGATTGCTGATAGAAGCTGTCGAAGCGGGCATCGCTATGCAGCAGAAAACGACCCGATCCCGCTCCCGGTCCTGCCACCATCCGTTCCAGCCCATGGAGGGGACGATCATCGGTGAGGCTCATGTAGGGCAGACGCTGCACCGTGAACCGATCGTTCATCGCATCGAGATTCTGATACCACAGAGCCCCGCTCTGGAAATTGGTATATCCACTCTGACGCAACCACAACCGATCGGCGGTCAAATGGGACTCCAAACGCCGCTCGCGGGAATCGACCAGTTTCTTCTGCTGAAAATCGTTGAGAAAATCCCGTGTCTGACTGGCCGCCAACCGGGCATCGATCTCCCAGCTTCCCAGGCCGTGACGGTGGGACAGCAACGTCAGACCACGATGACGATCCTCCAGGGTATCGAACAGATTCTGGGTATCCAGGGAGCCTTTGTAGTTCTCGCCCATGTAGCGATACTGCATCTTGGTCAGCACGCCGCGTCGGGAGGTGGGGTGCAGCGTGAGCGTGGCATCCCGTTCCGGCGCGATGTTCCAGTAATAGGGCAGATCCATTTCGAAGCCGTTGCCCCCGCCGGCGCGCATCACCGGATAGAGCAGACCGCTCTGCCGTTTCGGCATGAAGGGATGCTGCCACCAGGGAACCCACAAGACCGGCACATCCCCCAGACGCAAATGAACATCCCGCGCGGTCAGGGTATTGTCGAGCCGATCCATCTCGATGGTGGCGGCGGTCAACTCCCAGGCCGGTTTCTGGTCATCGGGGCAGTCGCAGTTGGTATAGGAGGCGTTTTTCAGCGAATAGGAATCCTGCGAGTGAAACGTGACCTTTTCCGCCTGAATCCGTCCGCCCGGTCCCTTGAGGTCCGCCACGGCGCCTTCCATGCTGCCTTGTTTCTTTTCGAGATCGAGCCGAATCCGATCGCTGGCAAACTGATCGCCATTGCGTTCCAGCCGGATGCCGCCCGAAGCCTCGATCTCCCGGGTATCGATGGCGTAGGAGGCCTCTTCCGCCTGAAGTTCCACCACGCCGGGCTGGCTGAACCACACCTTGCCCCGCGCCTTGACCGTGCGATTCTGCTGATCGATATCCAGATGATCGGCATTCATGTCGATGGGATTTTCTTCGGCCCGCAGCTCCGGGAGTCCCAGACCGGCCCAGACCAGCACACAACAGGAGGCGGTCAATACCCCCGGTCTCATCGAACCGGGGCGGGAAATCATTCCGTCCTGTGGGCGCAACCCTCGATCTCGCTTCATCGATGCCTCTTGATTCACAAAAGAAAGGGCCTGGCCCGGATGGCTCTTGCACGAGAACCCATCCCATTAACATAACAGAGATCGGACCTCGCCCACCAGATACAATGAACCGGTCACGATCACGCGCCCTCCCGGAGAGGCCGCCTCACGCGCGCGTTGCAAGGCCTGAGTCACGCTGTCGCACCCCACCACCTCGGGTCCGGACTCCGGCCACAGGCTCGCCAAGTCATCGGCAGAGCGGCTCCGCTCCCCCCCGAGGCTCACCGTGAACACCCGGCTCACCCAGGGGGCGAGCAGTCGGGCCATGGTGGCCCCATCCTTGTTGTTGAGCACCGAAAAAAGCAGAACCGTTGACAACCGCCCCCCTCCCCGACCGGGATCGGCGAGAAAGCGCACCAGAGCGCGGATCGCGTCGGGATTGTGCGCGCCATCCAGCCACACCGGGGGAGCTCCCGGCATCCGTTCCAGCCGACCGGGCCAGATGGCCGAAGCCACCCCGATCCGCATGGCGCGCGCGGTCACGGGCAACCCGAGTTCCCGGAGTCTGCGGGCTCCCGCCACGGCCAACGCCGCGTTGTCGAACTGATGACGCCCCGGCAAGGAAGGAGTCGGCAACCAGCAACTCCCCGCGCGATCCCGGAAACGCCACCAGCCTCGTCCCGTCTCGGCCTTTTCGGGCACCAGCAGGCCGTAATCGCGACCCGCCAGAGTCAGCGGCACCTGCAATCGGGCCGCGACACCTTTCAGCACCCGCGCCGCCTCGGCGTGATGCGGCGCGACTACGGCAGGAACCTCCCGTTTCAGAATGCCCGCCTTTTCCCGTGCGATACCCGCCAGCGACGCACCCAAAAAATCGGCGTGATCCAGCCCCAACGCGGTGATGACGCTCAACCAGGGACGCACCACGTTGGTGGCATCCAGACGCCCGCCCAGACCGGTTTCCAGCAGCAGCACGCCCCGATGACGATCGAAAACGGCGCATCGGGAAAAATAGAGAAAAGCCGCAGCCGTGGTCAATTCGAAGAAGGTGGTCCGCGCGTCGGGATCGTGCGCCAGGGTTTCGGTCAGCACCGCGTCCAGTTGCGCGTCGTCGATGGGCCTCCGATCGACCCGTATCCGTTCGTTGAAACGATGCAAATGAGGAGAGGTGAAAACCGCCACCGGAATGCCGGCAGCCATGAGCATCGCTTCCAGAAAGGCGATCACCGAGCCTTTGCCATTGGTGCCCGCCACATGGACCACCCGCAATCCCAGGTGCGGATCCCCAAGCCGGGCCAGCAGACGACGGATCGGCGTCAGACCGGGACGGATGATCTCCGGGGAACGCCTCGCGAGCAGCACCCGCAAGGCGGAGGACTCCCCACTCATTCGGCGGCGGCCAGCACCTTGGTCTCCTCGGGCCGCAAGGGCGAATCGTGACGATAGGAACTCAAGCCCCGATTCTCCTGCCCCCCCCGAGAACGGGTGAGACGGGTCAGCAGATCGGCCAGTTGATCCCGCATTTCGTCACGGGGACAGATGCGGTCGATGAAACCATGTTCCAGCAGATATTCACTGCGCTGAAAGCCTTCCGGCAAGGTTTCGCGCATGGTCTGCTCGATGACGCGGGGGCCGGCGAAGCAGATCAGGGCATGGGGTTCGGCGAGGATCACATCGCCGAGCATGGCGAACGAGGCGGTGACGCCACCGGTGGTGGGATCGGTCAGCACCGAAATGAACGGCAGACCCGCGTCATCGAGGCGGGTCAGGGCGGTGGAGGTGCGGGCCATCTGCATCAGGGAGAGAATCCCCTCCTGCATGCGCGCCCCGCCCGAGGCGGAAAAAACCACATAGCCGCATCCGGCATCCACGGCGGCCAGGGCTCCCTGCGCCACCTTGGCTCCGGCCACCGAACCCATCGAGCCCCCGAGAAATGAAAAGTCGAAAGCCGAAACCACCGCCGGAACATCCTTGATCGTCCCCTTGAAAACCCGCACCGAATCCTGAATGCCGGTCTCCTTCTGGGCATCGCGGATGCGGTCCCGATAGCGTTTCAGATCCTTGAACTTGAGAGGATCCGCCGGTTGCAGAGTGACGAACAGCTCCTTGCGCCCTTCGGGATCGAGGGTGATGTTGATCCGATCGAAACCCGAAATGCGAAAATGATGTCGGCAATGGGGGCAGACATTGAGATTGCGTTCCAACTCCTTGTGGAACAGGGTCTGACCACACGGTTCACACTTGATCCACAACCCTTCCGGGGGGTGTTGGGCGCGATTGCCCGCCACCTTGATTTTGGGTTTGAGAATGCGATTGAACCAATTCATGGGTGAATTGTCGGTCATGATATCCCTGCTCCCATTGTTTCCTCCCCTGCGCACCAGGAGAAAAAAATCGACTGTTTACAAAGCGGCCTGATGCACACGCCGGACAAATTGCGCCATTTTCTCGTGATCCTTCACGCCCGGAGCGCGTTCCACGCCGCTGGAGACATCCACGGCATACGGTCGGACCTGACGAACCGCCGCCGCCACATTGTCCGGATGGAGGCCACCGGCCAGAATCAGCGGCACATGCGGGTGATAGGCGGAGATCAACGACCAGTCGAAGGCGCAGCCCGAACCGCCATAGTGATCCGCGACCTTGGCGTCAAGCAGCAGAGCCTGTACCGGATAGCGTTCCAACCCGGAGAGATCCTCCAAAGCTCCGACCCGGATCGCCTTGATCACCCGACCCGGCAGACCGCGACACTCACCCGGAGCCTCATCCCCATGAAGCTGAATCGCATCCAGGCGACAGATCGCGTTCGTGGCCCGGATCCGATCCCGACCGGCATTGACGAACAGGCCGGTGACGGTGACAAAAGGCGGCAGGAGTTCGAGAATCCGCGCCACCGTTTCCGGTTCCACATAACGCCTGGAGCGGGCGTAGAAGACAAACCCCAAGGCATCGGCTCCGGCCTCCACCGCCGCCAGGGCATCTTCGCCGTTGGTGATTCCACATATCTTGACACGGGGTATCATGCCAGCCGCTTCCTTGCCGCCCGAAAGGGATCCGATGGAGTCGCGTTCTAGTCGCCGTCCCCGTCGTCATCCGAGTCGTCATCCGAATCCTCGTCCTCGTCTTCCTCCATTTCGATGCTGCCCACCACGCGACCCAGAAAATCATGGATTTTACGCTGTTCGCCGAACAACTTCTGATCGGCCTCCAGGTCATCCAGGGTCACGGAGGCGTCGAAGCTGTAGTGCAACGGTTCATCCTCGGCGATCTCCTCATCCAGGATGTAGATGTCGCACGGCTCGGGATACCAATCTTCCATGCTGAACTGGCCCGGTGCCTCCAGTTTCGTGAGAATCGGCGACTTGTTGCCAAACTCCAGGGTCACGATCTGACCCGGTTTGATTTTTCCGACTTCAATGCTCTCCATGACGGCAGACTCCTCGAAACTGGAATAAACCCGAAAGACCAAATCCCAAACATAACGAAATCGAGGCCGCAAGGCAACCCGCCGGGAAAGCGGGGCGGAGGGCCGGGGGCGATGATCCCCCTGGACCCCAGATCGTGATCCCGCTCAGAGAAAACGCGCTCCCCCTCCGATGTTGGCGAACCGCTCCAGAACCCGTGGCGTCATCAACGGTGCCGCCGGACTCTGCACGATACGCCCCGGATGATCCGACAGATCCTGAAGCCGGATCAACCGGCTGGAGAATTTGTTGAGCTCCCGATGACACAAAACCGCATGAGGCAGCGCGGCATCCGGCAGCGCGTCGAGCAACGCCGGATTGCGACCCGCCAACACCACACGCAGGCGACGACGACCCGCGATGCTCCAGATTTTCTCCAACAAGGCGGACGCGATCGCCGGATAGATCCAGGAGTCGATTCCATCCACCAGCACCACCCGCTCTTCGGGGCCATCCAGCAAAGCCGCCACCAGAGCCAACAGACCCAACACCCCATCGGAGAGTGCCGAGGCATCGAATTCACGCTTCGGATCCGACGACTCCCGCACCGTCAACATCACTTCGCCACGGGGTGTGACGACAAAACCCAAACCGGCCTGCTCCAGACCCGGCAGCAACCGCAGACAGGCCAGAATCTCGGTCCGGCACCACCGGGTCTCTTCGGACAGACTCTCTTCGGCACGCTCCCCGCCCCACAGCCGATAGAGCACGCCGGAGAGATTCCCGCCATCGCTCTGCAATCCACCGGCCTTCCGGGAGGCATAACCGCGCATCTTCCGCAGATCGGGTTCCAGGCACATCAGGGAGTCGAACCACGCCCGCACCTGTCCGGTCGCCGCGACGATCCGCCGTCCCGACTCCCCATGGGGTTCGGGAAAACGGTTCGCATCCCGCAACTGGACAAAAACCGGCTCTCCGGAGTCACCGGACAAACGGGATCTGGGCGCGGAAACCCCAAAAGCGTGATAATCGATCATCAACGCTCCGCCCGCAGCGGAAGCGGCGTGATAAAGGGTCAAGGGAGACTCTCCGCCGCCCTCCTTCAGATGCTCGTAGACCAAACGGGCCGCATCCTCCGGATCGGCTTCGATCATCAAGCCCATCTGGAGTTCCCCGTCACGCGCCGTCCCGGAACAGGCCAGCCCGAACCGAGCCGAACCCCGCAACGGCAAATCCCGCACTCGCCCTCGCGCCGGAGCCTCCGGTTGCCGCATCCACTCCGGCAGCGCGTCGAGACGATTTCCCCGCGCCAGCCAAGCCAGCAGACGGACCCCTTCGAGCACCTGACTCTTGCCCGAAGCCCCGGCACCGATCAACAGCGTCAACGGGGCCAGATGCAGTATGGCCTTCGGGAAGTTGCGGAATTGATTGAAAAGAATTCGCTCCAACATAGGATGATGTCCCGTCCGAGGAGAGATGACCAGAACCGATTGCGACCGCCGATCACTCTAGCATATCATGCTCCCGGAGATGCGGAAAAAATCGCGCCGATGCACCGGACTCCTCGATGCGCTCGAACCCCGGTACTCTGCCACGATCGGCAATCCCCCATCGGGCCATCGGTACAGATTCCACGAAGGGCCATCTCTCCCGAGACCGGCTATAAACTTCTATCATGAAACGATCGGGAGTTCGCCTGGATGGACAAAAAAACACGACCAAACGCTCACATCGCAAAAAAAGCGACGATCCGCAACACCGGGAGGCACTGGAATCGTCCCGATCCCGCGATCCGGGGGCATTGGCTGAATTTCTGAACCGGGCAACCGCAGAGACTACAAGAGGAGTTTGGAA
The DNA here is from genome assembly GCA_015231295.1 of Magnetococcales bacterium. Classification (GTDB taxonomy): domain Bacteria; phylum Pseudomonadota; class Magnetococcia; order Magnetococcales; family Magnetaquicoccaceae; genus Magnetaquiglobus. The sequence goes on from JADGBU010000026.1 coordinate 13,766, forward strand.
ACCGCTTCCGACGTGGAGATCCCCGCCTTCTGGTGATAGAGCCGGATCGCCGCCTCGGACAGCGTGACCTTGTAAGCCGAAGAGGCCCGAGAGGTATCGTTGGCCACGCCGGTCATGCTGCTGACGGCACTGCGCTCGAAAAACCGCAGCATGGAGACATCCGCCATCGCACGGGTACGCTGCGCCAACGCATCGTAGGCAGCCTGGGCACTCGGGCCGAACATCAGTTCGTTTCCGCCATAAATACTCATAATGATCAACCTGTCAGCAGAATCAACGAGACCATGAAACGAAAAACTCGTCGGAATCTTTGGAAGAACTATCGAATCTCAGCAGGAGAAGTCTAGCGGATTTTCATCGGATGGCAAGCAGAAAAATGGCCTGGTTCGATATCCCGACTCTTCGCGTTTCAGGATTCCGGTGATGCTTTCAGCCAGCGACGCCACCGCTCCAGACGCTCCACGAGGGCCTCGCGTCCCGGATGAATCGATCGCCGCCAATGACAACACGGCTCGAACGCCCCGCCAAACCGCTCCTTGAAACGAAAAATACCCTGCAACCTTGGATCTGCGCTGTCGCGCCGGGCACCTCCCAGATCATAACTCGCCACGCCTCGTGCCTTCAGCATCCGGATGATCTCCCAGTGCAGCAGATTGGCCGCACCCGACTCCGGCGCGTCGATCGTGGCCCCGTGCAGATAATAGCCCCGCTCCCCATCGCACGGGATCACTGCCCCGGCCTGAAACGCCCCCTCCCACCGGACACTCACCAGCAACAGAGACTCCGGGGGAAGCTGCCGAAACAAAGCCTGCCAATACC
>JADGBU010000026.1:14617-20611 GCA_015231295.1 Magnetococcales bacterium
AGGATTCTGGCGGCCTCCCCGCCGATAGGTGGCCTCCATGGCGGACAGAAAAGCCTCCCGATCCAGTTCCGGAACCAGTTCCACCCCGTGGCTCCGGGCATGACGAATGACGTTGCGATGCTTGGAATGCACCCCCTGCCACAACGCCTCCTCGGATTGGCGCAGATCGACCCGATAGGTGCCGAAAGGCTCGATCACCTCGGCCCCGAGGGTGCGGACCTGCTCTTCGGGCCAGCGGGCCATGTTGAAACGGGACTCCACGCTCAGGACACCCGCCTTCCGGGCCTGCTGAAACAGGTGAGGCAATCCCGCGCCACTCGAAGGCTCCCAACTCCCGTACAGCACCCAACGGGACTGACCCCACCCCCGGACCACCCCCACATGAGCGGCGGGAAGCCCCTCCAACGCCACGGCCCGCCAGTCGCTGATCGATCCGATCTCTCGCATCACCCGCAACCAGGGCTCCTCCAGAAAAAAACTCATGCGTTCCCCCGTTCTGCCGCAGCCAACGCCTGAAACTCGGCCAGGGAACGTTCGGTGGAGAGTTCGATCAACGATTCCGAAATGGACGCATAGTTGGGAAGATCCCCCTGGGCCGGATGACGCACCACCCGACGCCAGGGAATCATCGCCAGCTCGGGCGGCGGCTGCCAGTCGGGATCTCCACTCTTGAACACATATTTGAAACAGGAGATGCGCTCTGCGGGCAGTCCGATCAATTCATGACCCAACCATTCCCGCAAGGCCATCCAATTGGCGCGACGTTCGGCCTCGATTCGGGGCAACTGGTGAATCACCCAATTTCCGGCTTGTGCCTGGAGCCGACTGGCGTGCCATCCCCGTCGGCCCGCCACGCCGATACCCGCCAGCAGCCCGGAAACCCCCGCCGACAATCCGGCCCGCCGCCGCAAGAAAAAACGCGCCGCCGGATCCCAATATCCGAGACGATCGAGTCCGAAACGGGTCGCCCACTCCGGGGCAAGGCCGTAGACCAGCCCGCCGGTGGCGGCGGTGGTGCTTTTGCCCGGACCGAAGCTGTACAGCCCCCCCTGATCGAGTGTCACCAGGGGCACCCCATCCAACGTCACGCCGAACGATTGCGCGGCATCGTGAATCAGGGGAGTGGCGGAACTCCGGGCAAAGGCGCGAATTTCCCGCGTTCGCGGATGGGGCAGACCGTAGAGATGCGGCAACAGAATCAGATCGAACCCCCGACGGGAGAACTGCTCCGCATCGAAGGCCATCATTTGGAGTTCGGGATCGATATCGACAAAATCGGCGATCATCCCTTCGGCGCGAATGGCACTGATCACCGTGGGACAGATCAGGGCCGGCACCGCTATCCGTGCGCCCGGTTGCAAGCGATTGTATCGCAACAACAGACGGATGGCATGATGGCCCGAAGCCACAAACCAGCCTCCGGGGGGAGGGGTCAGGGGAGCCTGTTGCACGGCGGGCAGATTTTCGGGGCGCACCGGGCCGGGAAAGAGTCGATTCATGCCATCCAACGGTCATCCGATTGATGTTTGACGATCGGGGTCCAGGGGCCATTGGCCCCTGGTGGGATCCAAGGGCGAAGCCCTTGGGACTGGCGCGCTGCGCGTCTAGAAAATTCTTGAAAGTCAGAACCCTGGGGGATGAATCCCCCAGACCCCCTCTTTTTTTTCACCAATTCACAGCCACGGTTTGCCGGTTATGGCGCGGAACAACGCCAGATAGGCCTCGGCCATGGCGCGACGGGAAAACGCCTCCCGCACCCGCGCGCGCCACTCCCGCCCCATCGCCAGCCGCCATTCGGAATCGGCTTCCAGCCTCAAGACCGCCTCGGCCAAGGCGTGATGATCCGAATCCGGCGTCAGCAAACCGGTTTTCCCCTCCTCCAGCAGATCGGTGAAGGGAGGAATCCGATTGCAGACCACCGGCAATCCCACCGCTCCGGCTTCGAGCAGCACGCAGGGAAACCCCTCCCGATGAGACGGAAACAACAACCCCCGCGCCTGTTGCAAAAGGGTCATCACCTCGGGGCGCGGCAGAGAACCAAGCCAATGAATCAACGGTTCGGAGCCGTTTTCCCGAGCCAGTTGACGCACCTGCTCGACAAATCCCGGATAATAGGGCTCCCCCGGATTGAGATAGGGCGGATCTCCGACGATCACCAGATGCAACGATCCATCCCGTTTCGCCACCTCTCCCCAGGCGCGGACCGCGACATCCTGAGCCTTGGGCGGCTCGACCCATCCCACCATGACCCAAAACCGTTCCGGCAAGGCCACGGAAACCGGAGCCAACACCTCTTCCTCGACCGGAGCAATGCCATTGGGAATCACCACCACCGGAGCCAATCCGGGATGAGCCTGTTCCACCATGCGGGCATAATGGCTGGCCACCGCCGTCACCGCCGCCATGCGTCCCACGATCCAGCGCAGCAGCGCGGCCTGCTGGTGCCCTCCCTGAGCAAAATCCAGGGCATCGGTGCCGTGAAAGGTCAAAACACCCGGCACTCCCCCCAGAAGGCTCAACAGGGCAAAATGCAACTGATAGTCCCGAGGAGTATGAAAATGCAGAAGATCCACCTGTTCGCGACGCAACAGCCGCCTCAATTTCCAGAGCGTACCCGGCAGTTCGGCCAGAAAGCCAAGCACACCCCGCCAGGGGCGTCGCGCATCCCGCAGCAGACGCAACCGCATCCGATACAGGGTGATCTCCCCGAACCGTTCCACCCGGAAACCCGGCTGAGACCAGGGAGCCGGAGCCAAAATCGAAACCCGCACCCCCATGGCGGTCCACTGATGGGCCAACGCCGCGATCATCACATTGATCCCCCCCCGCGTTTCGGGGAAGCTGGCATGAAACACCACCAGTACATGATTGGCTCTTCGGGAGGTTTCTGTCATGGATCAAGCCCGCACCCGCCGTTGGAATCCCGTGAATCCGCCGCGTCAACCCGTTATAGTGTCATTTCTAGCCGTCAAACGACCGACCTTTGCATGGTGTCACGACATGGAGCCCGACTCAAGGCGAAACCCGAAACCCCCGATCCTGGCCCTGGCTCCCCATCCCTGGGACAACCATTGGCTCAGTCGGCAGCAACTGTTGAGCCGTCTTTCCAGTCGGGGATGGCCGGTGACATACAGTCATGGTCCACTCAACTGGTGGTCCCGTCACGCGCCGGTCTGGCAACGGGCCTCCTGGCTCGGCTCCGTGGAAAGCCGGGAGAGCGGGGTCCAGGTGGATTGTCCGGGTCGCTGGCCTTTTCTCTGGGACAAATGGCCCGCCTGGAATCAACAAGTGATGGCCCTCCATGCCGCCCGTCTGTTGCGCAGCGCGCTCCCGCACGGCGGCAAACGGATCGTCATGATCTTTCATCCCCTGTTCGAGCCCTATCTGCAGTGGCTGAAACCCGATTGGACCCTCTATCATGTCTATGATGTCTATCGGCTGATGGATGACTGGTCCCCGGCCAAGGCCGCCATGGAAGCGCGTCTGGTGGCCCGCGCCGATCTGATCACCACCTCCTCTCCCGGCATGGCGACGCATCTGCCCGCGCCGGGCCCGACGCGAGCGCGAGTGCTGCCCAACGGAGCCGACGCCCTCCGCTTCGCCTCCGCCGATCACGCCCCCTGCCCGGCGGATCTGATGAACATTCCCGCGCCCCGCATCGGCTATGTGGGCAACATCAATCCCAAGCTCGATCTGGAGATGATCACCGCCATGACCCTCCGTCATCCCGAATGGCACTGGGTGTTCATGGGACCGGTCTATATGGATGGTCTGCGGGATCGGGATCGGGTGGCCAAAGAGGCCTGGGAACGCTTGCGTCAGGCTCCGAACGTCCACTTTCTGGGGCTGAAATCCCGGGAAGAGATCCCCGCCTACGTCGTTCACATGGATGTCAACGTGATCTGCTACAAAATCGCCCGGATCGAACACGGCGCGCCGGAAGATTGGGTGGTTCACGGTTATCCCACCAAGTTGCACGAATATCTGGCCACCGGCAAACCGGTGGTGGCCGCGCCTCAGGAGGCCCTGTGGGAGTTCTCCGACGTGATGCGGATCGCCTCCAGCATCGACGAATGGGAAACCGCTCTGACTCAGGCCATTGCCGGACACGGGGTGGGCACGCCCGTCTCGCGTCGCGCCCGTGCGCTGGAAAATACCTGGGATAGTCGTGTGGATCGTCTGGAAGGGTGGTTGCGGGAGATTTGTTCGGTCTGATATCGAGGGTCCAGGGGTCAATGGCCCCTGGACCCCGACAGTTACCGCTCCAATTTTTCCAGATCGGCGGGGGTATTGATCGTCACCATGCGGACACTCTTGTCGATGCGTTTCATCATGCCCGCCAGAACCTGACCCGTGCCCAGTTCCACGAAGGTATCCACCCCCAACGCCAGCAGACGTTGCATGGAGGCTTCCCAACGCACCGGCGCGGTGATCTGTTCCACCAGGCTGTCGCGAATGGCGGCTCCCGAACGGATCTCATCCGCCGTGACATTGGCGATCAAGGGCATATCGAGATCCCGGATCGTCTGATCGGCCAACACCGAGGCCATGGTTTCCGCCGCCTTGACCATCAAGGCGCAGTGGAAAGGAGCGGCCACCGGCAGCGGCAATCCACGCCCCTTGACCGCCTTGGCCAGGACAATGGCGCGCTCCACGGCGGGCAGATGGCCCGAGATCACCAACTGTCCCGAGGTGTTGTAATTGGCCGGAGAGCAGATGCCATCGGTCTCTTCCGCCGCGACCCGGCAGATCCGTTCCACCTCGACCGGATCGAGATTGAGGATCGCCGCCATGCCGCCCACGCCCGGCGGCACCGCAGAGCGCATGGCTTCCCCACGGGTTCTCACCAGTCGGATCGCATCCGCAGCGGAAAAGCCTCCGGCAGCGGCGATGGCGGCGTACTCTCCGAGGGAGTGTCCCGCCACGTAATCGGGTTTGAGGCCGGTGCGATCGTTGACCAGAAGCCAGGCGGCCAATCCGGTCAGCACCAGGGCGGGCTGGGCATTTTCGGTCAGACGCAGGCTCTCTTCCGGGCCATCGAACATCAATTGACGCAGAGAAAAACCGAGCAGCGCGTCGGCCTCATCAAACAGGGCGGCGATTTTCGCATCCGCCTCATAGAGTTCCCGTCCCATGCCCACGGACTGGGAACCTTGTCCTGGAAACAGAAAGGCGATTTTTCCCATGCGAAAACACACCCGGCTGGAGTGGATCGAAAAAAAGGCCGATGCTAAAGAGGCGATCAGGCCGCAGAGGAAGCCGCAGCAGCGGCCTGAGCCTGGGCGATGACCGAGGGACAGGCGTTTTGCGCCGCGTGGGGATTGCGCATCAGTTCGGATTTCAGGGAGTTGAGTTCGATAAACTCATCGGCCTGACGACGCAGCTCATCGGCGATCATCGGGGGCTGTGTCAGCAACGAACTGACCACGGAGACATATTTGCCCTGATCCTGAATCGCCTGCACCACGCTGCGAAAATCGCCGTCACCGGAGAAGAGCACGGCGTGATCGTAGTGGGGAGCCATTTGCAGCATGCCCACCGCGATTTCGATATCCATATTGCCCTTGATGCGCTTGTGACCCGTGACCGGATCGATATACTCTTTGATGGGCTTGGTGATCACCGCATAGCCGTTGTAGGCCAGCCAGTCCACCAGGGGGCGGATCGGGGAGTAGTCCTGATCATCACCGAGAGCGGTGTAGTAATAGGCGCGCAGCAGACGGCTGTGGCTCTGAAAATGCAGCAACAACTTCTTGTAGTCGAAATCGAAGCCGAGGGAGCGGATCGCGGCATAGAGATTGGAACCGTCGATGAAAATGACCGTTCGTTCATTGGGATGGAATGTAATCGGCATATGGAATCCTGCAATATTCGGACGGAAGGAATATGGAGGATTCGCGGGATTGCAAGGCAGGAAAAAATCGAAATTCGTAAAAAATTTTGGAGCGGGAGAAGGGATTCGAACCCTCGACGTCAACCTTGGCAAGGTTGCAC
>JADGBU010000026.1:20849-27472 GCA_015231295.1 Magnetococcales bacterium
TCGACGTCAACCTTGGCAAGGTTGCACTCTACCCCTGAGTTACTCCCGCGCTCCGTGCCGACCTTTATAGCGAAACTCCCCCCATCAAGTCAAGTCCGCGCGTAAAAGAAAATCGATCAAATTTTCGGATGAATCGCCGGCCACGCCGACTGCACATAAATATATCCGGACCAAAGTGAAAACACCATCGCCACGAAGAGGCACAAGACACCCGGAATCTGGAACGGAACCCCAAAAAGGGCATCCTGGACCAGCAACATGATGATTGCGGTCATTTGGAATCCGGTTTTCCATTTGGCGAGCACCGAGACCGGGACCGTCATGCCGAGACCGGCCATGCGTTCCCGCAGGGCCATGATGGTGATCTCCCGCGCCAGGATGATCAGCACCAGCACCAACGGGGCGCGATCCAGGGAGAGCAGCAGCACGATGGCCGAAATCACCAGCAACTTGTCCGCCACCGGATCGAAGAAGCGACCGAAATCGGTCAGCAGACCGGAACGCCGGGCGATATAGCCATCGGCCCAATCGGTGATGGCGGCCAGACTGAAAAACAACGCGGAAAGGATCAGACCCCATCGATCCGGCAGATAAGAAAAGCCGATAAAAAACGGAATCAGCACGATGCGCGTCGCGGTCAGGAGATTGGGTAGATTCCAAGCCATCAATCGGATCTCAGGTGATTTCCAGGCAATCTTGCAGGTGATGGACAATGATCTCCGCCAACGCCGGAGAGATACCCGGAATGGCGGTCAGATCCTCGATTCGCGCCTGACGGATCGCGCGGACCGATCCGAAGTGACGCAGGAGTTCCCGTTTTCTGTTCGGTCCGATGCCCGGGATCTCATCCAGCACGGAACGGACCTGCCCCCGCTCCCGACTGCTGCGATGATAGGTCACGGCAAATCGATGGGCCTCGTCCCGGATGTTCTGAAGCAGAAACAAAACCGGGGAGCGTTCCGACAGTATAACCGGTTCCCGGCGTCCCGGCAAGAAAAGGGTTTCTTTTCCCGCATCCCGGTCCGGACCCTTGGCGATGGCGCAAAACGACACCCCGGTGATCCCCTGTTCCCCCGCCACCTCCAGCACGGCGTTGAGTTGTCCCTTGCCCCCGTCGAGGAGCACCAGGTCCGGCCAATCGACGCCATTGGCCTCGGCAGCTCGAAACCGTCGCGACAGCACCTCAGCCATACGGGAGGTATCGTCCACCGAGGCCGGATCCTTGATCGAAAAACGACGATAGGCCCGTTTCATCATCCCCTCGGGACCGAACACCGCCATGGAGGCCACCACATGTTGATCCTGAAAGTGCGAAACATCAAACGCTTCGATCCGCTCCGGAGGCCGGGGCAGTTCCAGCACGGCGGCCAACTCCGCCAGCAGTTGCCGATTGGCGCGCTTGCCGCTCATGCGTCGCACCCGCGCGGTTTCGGCGTTGGTCAGGGCCAACTCCACCAGACGACGCTTTTCACCCCGCTCCGGCACCCGCAGCCGGACCGGACCGCCCCGCAAGCCGCTCAAGGTGGAGGCCATCCAACTCTGTTCGGGCAAGGGCAGATTGATCAGAATCTCCGGCGGGGGCAATGGCGTCTCGGGCGCGGAGCCCTCCGACGCGCTCTCCGCCGGCGCGTAGAACTGGGCAATGAAGGCCTCCAACGCCTCGGCGGGCTCCATCTCTTCGGTATTTTCCGGAAAATGGGACTGGTTGCCCAGATTGATCCCATCCCGCACAAAAAAAACCTGCACCGACGCCGGACCCGAACCGGTCGCGATGCAGATCACATCCAGATCGGTCCCCTCCTTCAGATTGGCCCGCCGCCGATCCTGCACATAGGCGATCGCCTTGATGCGATCCCGTACCCGGGCCGCATCCTCGAACCGCCGCTGTTCCGAGGCTTCCCACATGCTGCGGGTCAACCCTTCGGTCAACTGCCGGTCCCGTCCCTCCAGAAACAAAATCGCCTCCCGCACCCATTGGCCATAACGCTCCGCATCGATCAGCCCCATGCACGGAGCGTGACACCGCTTGATCTGATGCTGCAAACAGGGTCGCTTCCGGGTGCTGAACTGTCGATCCTCGCACTGGCGCAGCGGAAAAATACCCTGCAACCACTTGAGCGTCTCCCGCACCGCGTGGACACTCGGATAGGGTCCGAAATACCGCTCCTTGGGTTGACGCGGCCCGCGATGCAGGGTCAGCCGGGGAAAAGGATGATCGATGGTCAGACGCAACCAGGGATGGGATTTATCATCCTTGAGCAACACGTTGTAAGGCGGCTGCAGGCGTCGGATGAGATTGGCCTCCAGGATCAAGGCATCCTGTTCCGTGGCCGTGACCACGATGGCCAGATCCCGGGCCTTGGCGAGCATCGCCTGAATGCGGGCCGAGTTGGAACCGTGAAAATAGGATCCGACCCGCTTCTTGAGCACCTTGGCCTTGCCGACATACAACACCTGGCCGTCGGCATCGAGAAATCGATAGACGCCGGGGCTTTCCGGCAGGGATTCGACCGTCTCCCGAGGCACCGACTGAACGGTATCGCTCACCGCGTCCCGACGCCGGAGCCGCGACGGGCATGGAGCATCAACCCCAACCCGACGGCGAACATCGGGAAGGTCAACCATTGCCCCATGGTCAGCCCACCGGCGAGCAGTCCCAGATGGGCATCGGGTTCCCGCACCAGCTCCACCAAAAAACGACTGACGCCATATCCGAGCAGAAACACCCCGCCCAGAAAACCGGGCGCATGGACTTTCCGGCCAAGCCACAGCATCAGCAGAAGCAGCGCGACCCCTTCGAGCCCCGCCTCGTACAACTGACTCGGATGGCGGGGTAACGTTCCGGCTCCGGGGAACACCACCCCCCAGGGCAGCTCCGTGGGACGCCCCCACAGCTCCCCGTTGATGAAGTTGCCGATCCGTCCGAGCAGCAATCCCAACGGCGTGACCACGGCCAGCAGATCCCCGAGCACCAGAAAGGAAATCCCCTGCTTGCGGGCAAACAGATAACTCGCCAGCAGCACCCCGAGCAATCCCCCGTGAAACGACATCCCCCCCTCCCAGACCCGGAAGACCGCCAGGGGATTGGCGAGATAATAGCTGAAATGATAAAACAGGATATAGCCGAGCCGCCCCCCGAGAATCACCCCGAGCAGCGTGCCCATCACCAGATCCGCCAGCACCTCCGGCGACAGGCCCAGAGCCTGACGGCGGGCCTGCCATTTCAGCAGCGGCCAGCCCAGCACGAAGGTCAGGGTATACATCAGCCCATACCAGCGGATGGCCACCGGGCCGATCTGAATCAATACCGGGTCGATTTGCGGAAATAAGATCATCGATTCGCTTGCCAGTTGGTGGCTTCGGGATAACTGCCGAGAATTTTCAGACTGCTGGTGAAAAAGTCCAGCTCCTCCAGAGCCAGCTTGCAGGGTCGCTCTTCGGGCCGGCCCTGAAAGTCCAGATAAAAATGATACGACCACGGCGTGCCCGGAACCGGTCGGGACTCCAGCCGGGTGAGATTCACCCCGTTGGTGGCGAACCCTCCGAGACATTTGTACAACGCCGCCGGAATGTTTCGCACCTCGAAGACCAGACTGGTCTTGCAATCCACCCCCTTGGGCGGGACCGGTCGCTCCTTGACGATCTGCAAAAAGCGGGTGGTGTTCAGATGGCTGTCCTGAATGTCCCGCGCCAGAATGTTCAGGCCATAAAGCTCGGCGCACAACTCGGCGGCGATGGCCGCCTCGAAGGGATTGCCCCGGCTGGCCAGATCGGCGGCGGCCCCGGCGGTATCGTAAACCGCGTTGCAGGCCCACCCGTTCCGGCGAATGAACGAGCGGCACTGGGCCAACGCCTGGGGATGGGAATAGACCGTGCGCAGATTTTCCATCTCGGCCTCGCGGGTGCCGAGCAGACAGTGACGCACCCGCAGATAATACTCCCCGAGAATGTGCAACTGAAACACACCCAACAGATCATAGCTGTCGCTGACCACTCCGGCGATGCTGTTTTCCACCGGGATCATGCCCACGCTGGCTTCGCGCTCGTCCACGGCCTGAAACACCTCCTCGAAGGTGCGGCACGGAATGGTGCGATACTCCGGCAGACTCTCCCGGCAGGCCTGCTCGCTGTAGGCGCCCCGTTCCCCCTGAAAGGCCACGGTTTTCGACCCGCTCATACCCGATCTCCTGGCCGATCCTGGCCAACTGATGAAACACGACGCCGTTCCAGGCGTTGCCGCCGCACCGCTCCGGCGCGGACCACCATATCCAACAACTCCCGGGCGCGATACGGCTTGGTGAGAAAGGCATCCATGCCGGCCTCCAGACAGTGCGCGCTCAGTTGTTCCTGCACATGCGCGCTGACGCCGATGATCGGCATATCCGGATCCGCCTTTTCCTTGCCGGCCCGAATGCGCCGGGTGGTTTCGATGCCATTCAGACGGGGCATCTGGATATCCATGAAAACCAGATCACACCCTTCGTTCAGACGGATCAACGCCTCCTCCCCATCCCTTGCGGTAGTGACAGAGTAACCGGCGGATGTCAAGACATGCTGACCAAAAAGCAGATTGTCCGCATCGTCTTCCACCAGCAGAATGCGCTGCACTCCGCCGGAAAGGGCCGGACTCCCTCCGATCGCGACGCTCGCGATCGCGGCATCCGACTCCAACTCCCCGGCGGTCATCCGGACGCAGGGCACCCGAAAATGAAACGTGCTCCCCTCGTCGGGCCGACTGCTGACGCCGATGGTACCTCCCATCCGCTCCACCAGCTTGCGACAGAGCGCCAAACCCAGACCCGTCCCCCCGAAACAGCGGGTGATCCGTATGTCCACCTGAGAAAAACAGTGGAAAATATTCTCCAGTTGCGCTTCGGGAATGCCGATGCCGCTGTCCCGGACCGCAAACGCAAGCCACTCGCCCGCTTCCGGACTCCCTTCGCAGGTCAGCCGCAACGACACCTCGCCGCAGCGTGTAAATTTCACCGCATTGCTCAACAGGTGGATCAACACCTGACGCAACCGAACCGGATCTCCCAACACCCGTTCCGGCACTCCCGGATCGATCTCCCAATGGAGCCCCAAGCCTTTCAACTCCGCTTCCACCACCAAAGTGGTCACGACATGCTCCACCACCTTGTGGGGCACATAGGGCGTGCGATCCGGATTGAACGCTTCCGCCTCCATCCGCGCAAAATCCAGAATGTCGTTCAGGACACTCAACAACGATTCCGAGGAGCGCAAAACGATTTTCAGCAATTTTTCCTGTTCCGGCTCCAACCGGGTGGCGAGCACCAGATCGGTCATGCCGATGATGGCGTTCATCGGGGTCCGGATCTCGTGGCCCATGTTGGCCAAAAAGTGATCCTTGGCCCTGGAGGCCGCTTCCGCCTGCAACCGGGCCTCCACCAGAGCCTTGCCCCGCGCCTCCAACTCGACCGCCTGCTGCCGCAACAACCGATCGCGACGCGCCCATTCCAGAAACAATCGTATCTTGCCCCGCAACTGCTCCCCGGACACCGGCGCGATCAAACAATCCACCATGCCCAGGGCGTAGCCGCGCGCGCAATCCTCGGCCTCCCGCCGCCCCTCGATGATCAGAATCACCGGCGGACGACTGGTTTCATCCCGCGCATTCAGATGACGCAACAGCGCGAAGCCATCTCTCTCCCTCGGGCCAGCGGTCAACAGCACCAGCGCAAAACACCGCTCATCCAGTCGCGTCAACGCCTCTTCTTCGCCACAGGCCGTGACCGTCTCCGCGTCGCACTCCGACAACTGCCCGGCCCGCAGACGCAAGACGTCGGGTCGATCATCCACGATGAGAATCGCCGCGCGCACGGATGGATCGCCCCTATCGCCCGCCGACCGGAGCGGGAGCGGTTTGGCTCAAACAGTGCGCCAAAGACCGCGACAAACCGCGCATCAGCTCGAAATAGTGTTCCGGCCCCTCCGGAATCGCTCCCCCCAACGGATCGAGCACCCCCAACCGAACCGGATGATCCGCCATCACCGTTTCGGCCAACCGTGGGGAGTATTGAGGCTCGGTGAACAGACAGACCGCACCGGTATCGGCGATCCGCTTCGTGATTTCGCGCACCCGCTTCGCCCCCGGAGGATGCTCCGGATTCACCATGATCGAGCCCACCGCGTTCAACCCGTAGCGGTGTTCCAGATATTGGTAGGCGTCGTGAAAAACGATGTAGGGCCGTTTGCGCACCGGCGCGAGTTCCGCTTCCAGTTCCCGATCCAGGCCTTCCAGCCGTCGGCTCAGAGCCTCGGCATTGGTCCGGTAGGCGGCGGCACGGGCCGGATCGACCCCGGACAACGCCTCGGCGATGGCCAAGCCCATGGCCCCGGCCTGACGGGGATCGAGCCACCGATGCGGATCGCTCGGAGCCTTGGCAACCCCTGCGGAGCTTCCGGCCTTCTGGTCGTGGTCCGAATCGTGGTCCGGATCGTGACCGTGGTCGTGATCCTCCTCTTCCCAGGCCCCGCCGGAACGAAGCGGCAACGGCGTCATCCCCGGCACCTCCAGCAACGCGACCTTGACCGCCCTGGCCGCGAGGCTCTCCAAAGGACGCACCAGAAACCCCTCCAGCCCGGCCCCGCCCCAGAAAATC
>JADGBU010000304.1 GCA_015231295.1 Magnetococcales bacterium
GCGTGAACCGTGTCCCGAGCGTTCAGATGGGTGAGCAGCCCGGAGACCGTGATGATGTCGGGGGGAAGGTCGATCTCTTCGGCGGGTGCGCCGATTTTTTCCCGCACCCAGGAAAAATAGAGCAGTCGAGCCATAATGGTTTGGGTTTCCGGGCTGGAGAATGAATCACGTTGGGAAGATTGTAATGGATTGTGCCTGATGAATACAATGGTGTTGATTCTTTCGATATTCCGGGACAAGAGAGCGACGATAATTTTTGAGTGTGTACTTGTCCACATTTATTGATGAGTCATCAATCGATTTTCGGTTCCATCAGGCATGCGATTCGACTGTTGTGCGCGGCGTAGTCGGTCATTTTACTTGATCCTTTTACGGGCTGATGGCAGTATTGAGAATCGATTCCTGTGCGATGGGTCGGGTCGTCCTGGCGGCCCGGCACCGGAATCGGAGCGGCAGGGAATATCCGGAACCGGGTCTGCGATCGAAGGCGGCCCGGGTTCGATCGTTCGGTGGTCAACACGTTGAATCAGGCCATCCTCGGGGATGGCACAGGATGCTTATGAAACGGATCTTCAAAGTGTTGCAGCAGATGCGTGTCAAGACCCGCATCTGGATCATGCTGATCGTGATTTTCGCGGGAATTTTCAGCGGAGCGATGATCCGGCTCGCCATGGATCGGGAAGAGTTGATGGCGCACAAGAAAATGTTGGCCAGTGTGCTGGTGGAAAGTGCGTTCAGCGTGCTGCAACACTATCAGGCTCTGGAGGCCAAGGGCGAACTGACCCGCGAACAGGCGCAACAACAGGCCAAACAGGTGGTCCGCTCCCTGCGTTACCGGGAGGTGGAGTATTTCTGGATCAACGACATGCAGCCCAAAATGGTGATGCATCCCTACAAGCCGCAACTGGATGGTACCGATCTTTCCGGCTTCAAGGATCCCGCCGGCAAGGCGTTGTTCATCGAATTCGTCAAGACGGTGCAGCAATCCGGCGAAGGATTTGTCGATTATCTCTGGCCGAAACCCAATTTCGATCAGCCGTTGCCGAAAATCTCCTTTGTCAAGGGGTTTGCCCCGTGGCAGTGGATCATCGGCACCGGTCTGTATGTGGATGACGTGGCCGCCGAGTTCCGGGTGAAGTCGATTCAGTTGATGGTGAGCATGTTGATCTTCTTGCTGGTGATGTTTCTGTTTTCGTACCTCATCTCCCGCAGCGTCACCGATCCGATCGCCGAAATCCTGAAACTGGTGGAAGAGATGGCTCAGGGCCAGTTGACCCAGCGGATCGCCATTCCCGCCAGACCGGATGAAATCTACACCATCGCCGCCATGATCAACCGGATGGCCGACGGACTCACCCGGATGGTGCGGACCATTCGTCTGCAATCGGAAACCATCATGGGGGTGGTCGAGGAGCAGGTTTTGCTGAAACATACCCTGGAGGAGGACTCCCGGGCCACCCTGGGACTGGCGAAGCAGGTGGTCGGCGAAAACGATCGCCTCGATGACGAAACCCGCAAGCTCAAACAGGAGATCGATGTCACCAAGGGCAATGTCGAGGATGTGGCTTCGGCGGCCTCGGAGCTGTCCGGGGATGTCAGCTCGATCGCGGCGGCCTCGGAGCAGGCCAGCGTCAACGTGCAGACCATGGCCGCAGCCGCCGAGCAGATGAGTGCCAATCTCGCCCAGGTGAATGACAATCTCGCCGAGGTCAGCCGTTCGGTTTACGCGGTTTCCGACTCCCTCAACAGCGTCACCGGCGAGCAGAACAACATTCGCACCCAGTGTCGTCTGGCCGAGGAGCAGTCCAAGGGAGCCAACGATCAGGCTCACGAGATGGTGATTTCGATTCAGGATCTCTCCGGCGCGGCGCAGGAGATTCGCAATGTGATCAGCGGCATCAACGCCATCGCCGAACAGACCAACATGCTGGCTCTGAACGCCGCCATCGAGGCGGCCAGCGCGGGGGATGCGGGCAAGGGGTTTGCCGTGGTGGCCAATGAGGTCAAGGCCCTGGCGAAACAGACCTCCGACGCCACCGTGCAGATCGGAGAGCGCATCGACGAAATGCAGACCCGTTCCTCCCAGGTGGCCGACGCGGCGGATCAGATTGTCCGGGTGATTCAGACCATCGCCGACATGAATCTGGCCATCACCCGTTCGGTGGATCATCAAACCCTGTCGGTTCAGAAGATCACCACGTCGGTGGGGCAGGTCAATCAATCGACCGAAGAGGTGACGCGCAACGCCATGGAGCTGCTCCAGGCGGCCAACGAGGTGGCGCGGGCCGCCGAAGAGGCCGCCGCCGGAACCACGGAGATTGCCCGTTCTTCCGGCAATGTGGCGGTCGTGGCCGAGCGGGTCGCCGGGCATGCGGCCAGCGCGCTGGAGTGCTCCCACAACATGCAGAACGCCGCCGGAGAGATTTTCACCGCCTCGGTGGGGGTCCAGAAGATGATGCTCAACGCCATGCAGTTGATCAACTATCTCGACGGTTCGATCCGTCACGCCGGCAAGTTGACCGTGGTGACTCAGGAAACCAGCGAAGCCTTGTTGCAATCCATGCACGGTCAGGAGGTGGGGGCTCCGCCGTTCGATGTTCGGGCCATCAAGCAGGCGCACATGAAATGGCTCGGTCAGTTGGAACATGTGGTGCGGGGACGGGATCGCATGCGGCCCGAAGAGGTGGGGGATGCGCACGAATGCATTTTCGGTCAGTGGTATGACCGGGAAGGGATGGCTCTCTTCGGGGATCGGGAGGCGTTCCGGGAGTTGGGCGACGTGCATCAGTCGGTTCACGACATGGCCCGTACCGTGGTGTCACTGGTCGCCGAAAAGAAACTCGATCAGGTCGAGGAGTCGATGGCCCGGTTCAACCGGTTGCGGCGCGATCTGTTCTCCTCGATCAGGTCGAGGAGTCGATGGCCCGGTTCAACCGGTTGCGGCGCGATCTGT
>JADGBU010000027.1 GCA_015231295.1 Magnetococcales bacterium
CCTGCCCGCTGCAACTTCTGCCGCTCCATCCATTGGGGTCCAGGGGCCATTGGCCACTGGTGGGGTCCAGGGGCGAAGCCCTTGGGACTGTATTGAATAATTTTTATGCCTGAAAGCCAAAACCCTGGGGGATGAATCCCCCAGACCCCCTCTTTTTTTTCAATAATTATCGAAAAAGAGAATGAGACTACGGAAAAGACAATCGGCAAAGGAGGAGAGTTTCAGAAACATGGAGGAGGGGGGGCAAAAACAAAATCAGATACCACAGCCCCCCTTGGCAAAAGATCAAGACTTGCGACGCGGTGTGGTGGGTGGATTGTAAACCGCTTTGGGATAATTGCCCTTGAAAATCTCTTTGGGATCACGACCGTTAGGACGCAACGATTTGTTGAAAGTGTTGTCAATGGCATTCTGAATCGGTGTTCTGTTCCAGATGATGATCGCCGCTACCAGAAAAATCACCAACGAACCAATCACCCAAAAAAAACTGATCCCAGGCAAAACCGTTCGCGAAATGAACGCTTCCGTTGGATTGTTGGGATTGTAAAAAGTCTGCACCGTCTTGCCGACCGGATAACGATCCACCGTCACCTGCGCAAACCGCTCGAACAAAAACAAAGTCGCATGAGGATCCGAATCAATCTGGTTGCCCAAATATTCGGTATCGCCAGATTTGAAACGGTAAACAATTTCAACGCGATACAATGGCAACAAATCAAACAACATCGACCCGTCCTGCTTCATGCCGGACTGAACAATGATTCCCTCGGCCTGGGGCCAGTTCGTGGATTCGGCATATTTAAGAATGGGTTGAATGAAAATGACAAAACAAACAACACCAAGAAACAATGCCAAATTGCGTGTGAGCAAATACAGATTTCGTCCCATCCACGTCGTTCCTTTTCAGAAAGGAGATCGCCAGGATATCCATGATAGAGGAATCAATCCGCAGATTCCATCCTATATTTATAAATAGTATATATCAATTGAATCAATCCAAACTGGGGACAACAGGCGCTTTGCGATTGGGGTCCAGGGGCCATTGGCCCATGGTGGGGTCCAGGGGCGAAGCCCTTGGGAATTTCAAACATAAAAAATGGATTGAAAATCAAAATCCTGGGGGGATGAATCCCCCAGACCCCCTCTTTTTTTTTCAATGGACAACACCCTCTGCAACATGGCCCAGCAGAAAAATCCTGCCGGGCCACAGAGAGCATCCTTGTCCAAGGGATGATAAGATCTGAATCGGATAAATCCACCCGAAGGTTGAATGATTTCTACCCATTCACGACCACAGCGCGCGGAATCCGATGATAGTCCGGCAATAACTCCACCCGATCAAAACCCGCCAGCCTGAATCGTTCCACCGCCGCCGCCCCCTGATCGTGACCCACCTCGATCACCGCCACACCGCCTGGCGCAAGACGCTGACGCACCATCTCCGGCAACCGCACCACAACCTGCAACCCGTCATCGCCCCCATCCAAAGCCAAACGAGGCTCCCAATCCCGCACCTCCGGCTGCAACGTGGACAATTCACCAGAGGCAATATAAGGGGGATTGACGACAATCACCTCAAACCGATGGGAGGAGGGCAGGGGGGCATCCAAATCCCCTTCCAGCAGGCTTACACGGGCCTCACAACCCGTTTTCACGGCATTGCGCCGCGCCAACTCCAAGGCCATCGGTGACAGATCGATCCCGACACCCCGCGCCTGGGGATATTCGTGCAACAAAGCACACAATACCGCACCACTGCCGACACAAGGCTCGAAAATCTCCAGCGAGGCCTCGCGATCCGGACAACGGGCCAGTACCGCTTCAAGCAACAGCTCGGTTTCGGGACGGGGAATCAAAGCGGCGGGGCTGGCGTGAAATTCAATGCCCCAAAACTCCCGCACTTCCAGCAAATGGGCAACCGGTTCCCGCGCGGCGCGGCGGGTGAGCAATCCCTTGAACGCGGCCAGTTCCGCCGCGTCCAAGGGTCGATGAGGATCGAGAAAAAGATCAAGTCGGCGCAGCTTGAGTGCTTTGGCAAGCATCAGCTCGCTGTCGAGGCGGGGGGATTCGACTCCCTTGCGTTCCAGCCAGGGAGTGCTCCATCCAAGCAGAGTGCGAACGGTCCACGCGGGAGTGGTCAAAGGACTCCTTAACGAGACTGCGAGCGTTGCGTCAAAGCCACGGAGGCCAAATGGGTCACGTCGCCGGTTTTTCTTTTCTTGAGCAGGGCCATCAGTTGATTGCTCTGCGTGCGGAAATCGGCTTGAAATCTCTTTTCCACCGGTCCGCTGGAAGGCAGTTGCACGGTGAACGGATTGACCTGTTCCCCATTGATGCGGACTTCGTAGTGCAGATGGGGTCCGGTAGCGGTACCAGTGGAGCCGACCCGACCGATCACTTCACCCTGACGCACCCGTTCGCCCTGACGCAGACCACTGGCGAACGCATTGAGATGGGCATAGGCGGTGCTGAACTTGGGGCTGTGACGGACGATGATCATGTTGCCGTATCCGCCGTGATAGCCCACAAAATCGACCACCCCTTCACCGGCGGCGCGCACCGGCGTTCCGGTGGGAGCGGCATAATCCACCCCCTTGTGGGCCCGGTTGAACCCGAAGACCGGATGCAACCGATTGCTCGAAAAGTGCGACGACACATGGGTATAGTCCATGGGCGCGCGGATGAACATTTTGCGGATGTTGTTGCCATCCTTGTCGTAATAGCCGACCCGGCCATTGGGATCGATATAGCGCACCGCGCGGAACAGTTGTCCCTGATTGGTGAATTCAGCCGCCACGATATCTCCGTCGCGGACCCGCTTGCCTTTGTAGAACAGCCCCTCCTGAACGATGGTGAAACGGTCGTTGGGATGGAGGTCGCGGGCGAAGTCGATATCCCACTCGAACAGGCCCGACAGCTTGATGGCCTGATTGCGGGACAATCCGGCCCGCTTGGCCGCAACGAAAAGAGAACGCTCGTTGCGAATGGTCCCATCGATGGATTCGAGACGCACATCGAGGAGTTTCTTTTCAAATTTGGCGGTAAAATTCTTGCCATCCCGACTGGTGATCCAGAAGGTGCGCTCCCGGTCCACCGGATACATCATGCCCACCAGATTGCCGTTGGGCGCGAAAGAGAGGGTGAGACTCTTGCCGGGGGAGAGCTGTTTGGCCAGATCGTAAACCGGACGGGCCGCCTTGGACAGTTGCAGGGCGGTCAGATTGGGAATGCGACGGCGGGCCAGCAGTTCGCCCAGGGAGTCACCGGGACGGATCGAGACCTCTTTGGTCGTGACCGCCATGCCGGAGAATTCGCGGGAGATGGAGTCGGCGATGGAGGGGGTGGAGGAGTCATCCTCATCGTCATCGTTGACGGTATCGTCTTCGACGACGATCTCGTTGGCACGAGGCGTTTCGGTATTTTCGACAGCCTCGGTTTCCGAGACGGGTTCTTCTTTTTTCAGCTCCTCGGCGACGACCGGCTGAGGCGGGGGCAGACGATTCCGATCCAGGGAGGCGGTGATGCGCTCCTGCTCATCCACCGAAATGCGCAGCGTCACATCCCGATCCAGGGGATAGCCGAATCCGATCAGTTGATTGTTCTGATTGAAAGTCAGCTTGACCGGGGTATCGGTCTTGAGACGCTGATTCAGATCGAACAGCGGCTTGGCCTTGAGCGCGAAAAGTTTGACGGTTCTGCGTGGAATGTTTTGACGCTGCATGAGCGCGCTGTAGGTATCGTCGCGGCGGATCCGTTCGATCACCACCCGGGATTTGGAAGCGGCCCGTTGCGGCTCCACCACGGCCTGCATCGGCACCAGAGAGGCCAGACGCACCGGGGTCGAGGGCAGTTGCGAGACATTGCCGCGTCCGTCGATGGTGGGATCCGTGACCGGGGAAGAGGTATTGCCTCGTTCTTCACCCTTGAGCATCCGCTGCAAGTAATCCGGAGAACCACCGGCTCCCGTGCTGGCCTGCGCGCTTCCACAAGCGGTCATGACCCACAAAGCCGTCAACGTGCCGCGCAATAGTCTTGGTGACGAAAAGAGCATAATTCTTTTCCACTTCAATTTCAAGCAGTTAATATTTTCCCCTCAGCCGCCTGATTCGGAAAGACCCCCATGCAATTCATGGTCCGATCCGGCGGAGAAAGACTCGGTTCAGCAAATGCCATTCGGCTGCGAATGTATAAACTGTTCTTTCTAGCGACATTGTTTTCTTATGTCAAGGCTCTTTCTGACTCTCTATAATGATTCGATCATAATCGGATCCGCACTTTCCCCCTTAAAGAAAGTATGCAAAAATCCATCCAATCACCCCATTTGTCAACCCCAACCGAAAAGATGAACGCACTCCATGAACCTCGTATTCGCCGATCCGGGTCTGTTGAACAATCTGGGCCATCACGCCAACTCCTGCCGTCATGTGGTGCTGGAAGCCAGACGACGGGGCATTCCTTCTGCGGTACTGGCCTTCAATCAGGTCGAATCCTTTTTGCAAGAAGAGCTGTTCGCCATCCCCTGGTTCCGCTGCAACCCCTACGGCAGCTACGACAGCGATCCGTTGTGCAGTTGGTTGAGCAACTTCGACATCATGAGCACCACCACTCAGGATGACTTCAGCCGTCTGCATGGCATCGGTCGCGACGATCTCATCTTTCTCAACTCCGCCGGCCCCGCCCAACTGGCGGCGATGCTGAGCTGGGTTCAATCCTTCCCGGAAGAGCAGCGTCCCACGGTGATCATCGAATTCGGCATGTATGCCGGACTGGTCCCCAAGCAGACCGATCAGGGCTTCGAGTTGACCTTGTGCTATCAGGGCGATCCCCGGCCCTTGCTGTTCCGCTACGTGGCCAAGAAATACCTCTCCAAAGGCGAGCATCCCTGGCTCCACCTGGCCACCTTCGACGCCCAGGCCTCGGCGATCTACGAACGGCTGTTCGATCATACGGTCCACACGCTGCCGCTTTCCAACCAGGCCGTCACCGGCTGTCGCGACCGTACCGGAACCCGACCCGTCACCATCGCCCTGCTCGGTCATCAACGGCTGGAAAAAGGGTTCGGCCTGCTGCCGGAACTGGCGGGACGCCTGCTGGCCCTGCAACCCGACATTCGCATTCTGGTTCACAACGGAGCACCGGATCTCTGTGTCGATCTTCAGAACACGCTGCGCGACATGGCCGCCGCCGATCCCCGTCTGATCCTCGACGAACGCACCGCCGGTCCGGAGTTGTGGGCGCAACTGCTCGATCAATCCGATCTGGTGGTCTGTCCCTACTATCGGGATCATTTCGTTTCCACCTATTCGGCCCTGGCCAGCGAGGCCTTGGCCAATGCCATTCCGCTGGTGGTGCCCTCCCGGACCACCCTGGCGGTTCTGGTGCAACGCTTCGGAGCCCCGGGCATCGTCTACGACGACCCCTCGGACCGCTCCACGGCGGAAATCGTGCTGCAGGCGGTGCTGACCGCACTGCACCATTTCGACCTGCTGGCCACCCGCGCCAAACAGGCTTCCCAACAGTGGGAAGCCATCCACGGACCGGCCCAACTGCTCGACACCATGCTCTCCTGGCACGCCGCCAGACCGAGGTGACTTCCGTGAAAATTCTCTTCAGCAATCCTCCCTGGTGGCAGGATCTCTCCGTCGATCTCCAGGAGCCCCGAATCGCTCCGACGATCCATCGGGCCGGCGTGCGCGCCGGATCCCGCTGGCCGTTCACCTATCAGCTCCCCATCCCTCCGGATCGCTTCGAGTTCGGAGCCTATCTGCCCTATCCGTTTTTCATGGGCTACGCGGCCACCTACGCGGCCAGAGCACTGGGAGTTCCGGTGATCTTTCGCGACAGCATCGCGTTGCGGGAGTCCTATGGCCGCTATTTCCGCTATCTCGAACAGGAGCGGTTCGACACCATCATCATCGAGTCCGCCTCCCCCAGTTGGGAGCACGATCGCAACCTGATGGCGGAGATCGTCAAACGACTGCCCCATACCCGCTTCATCGTCACCGGTCCCATCACCTCGCTGGGAGAGCCGATCCTGCATGCGGCTCCCAACATTCTGGCGGCGGTGCGGGGGGAGTACGAAAAAGGGGTGGTGAAGGCGATTCAGGGAACCGGCGGCATCATCGATTTCGATCTGCTCACCCTCGAAGAGATGAACGCCGCACCCTTTCCCTATTTCGATCATCTCTACGCCTATCGCTATTGGGACAGCAATCCGGTGGGACAACTGGCTCCTCACGCTCAGGTGTTGAGCAGTCGGGGATGTCCATTCAAATGCATTTTCTGCGTCTGGCCGGCCACCATGACCGGCAACGATCCCGATGGCAGCGGCAAACGCTTCGTGCGTCACTACAGCGCGGACTATCTGGAAGCCTTCCTGACCGAACTGAAAGAAAAATATCACTTCAAATCGATCTATTTCGACGACGACACCTTCAATCTCGGCGATCGTCACGTCGAGAAGGTGTGCGCCATCATGCGCAAGCTGCAACTGCCCTGGTCGGCGATGTGCCGTTCCGACACCTCGGATATGCGACTGTGGCAGGAGATGAAAGAAAGTGGTTGCTTCGGAGTCAAGATCGGCTTCGAAAGCGGCAATCAGGAGGTGGTGGATCGAATCGTCAACAAGCGTCTCAATCTGGTGGAGGCCCGACGGGTCGCCCAGGAGATCAAACGGGTCGGCATGACCCTGCATGGCACCTTCACCTTCGGACTGCCCGGAGAGACCCCGGAACAGGTGCAGGATACCGAACGCTATATCGATACGCTGCCGCTGGATTCGATTCAGAAATCCGGCTGCGCCGAGATCGAAGGGGCACCCTTGCACGCCCTCAGTCAACAGAAATCCCTGGCCGCCTATCCAGCCGCCCGACTGGACGACAACTATCTGCGCGCCACGGACGGCCAGTTGAAATTTGAACATCTGACCCATTGATCGACGCCCATGAATCCCAAACGTATCGTCGTCACCGGAGGAGCCGGTTTTGTCGGCTCCAATTTGGCACTGTTCCTCAAGCGGGATCTGGAAGGGGTGGAGGTGGTGGCCCTGGACAATCTGAAACGACGAGGCAGCGAACTCTCCCTGGAGCGGTTGCGCAGAGGAGGGGTTCTGTTTCAGCACGGAGACATCCGCTCCCCGGAGGATCTCGACGCCCTCGGCGCGGCGGATCTGATCGTGGAGTGCTCCGCCGAACCGAGTGTCCAGGCCGGATATGGCGGATCACCGGCCTATGTGATCCACACCAATCTTTCGGGGACGATCCACTGTCTCGAATACGCCCGCAAGCACGATTGCGCGTTGATGTTTCTGTCCACCAGCCGGGTCTATCCCATCGCGGGGCTGCGGGCTCTGCCCCTGGAGGAGCAGACCACCCGTCTGGTGATTCCGCACGGGCAGGGGGGGTTGGGATGGTCGGAGGCGGGAATCGCGGAGAGCTTTCCCTTGCAGGGCAGCCGTTCGATCTACGGAACCACCAAGCTCGCCTCGGAGTTGCTGATCGAGGAGTATCGGGCCATGTATGGTCTGCGGACCATCATCAACCGTTGCGGCATTCTGACCGGTCCGTGGCAGATGGGCAAAGTGGATCAGGGGGTGATCGTTTTGTGGATGGCCCATCATCTGTTCGGATTGCCTCTCGGTTATATGGGATTCGGCGGCACCGGCAAGCAGGTTCGGGATCTGTTGCACGTGGAGGATCTTTATGATCTGCTGCGAATCCAGTTGGCCGATCTGGAACGGCATTCGGGATCGGTACACAATGTGGGAGGCGGACGGGAGGTATCGATCAGTCTGCGGGAGTTGACCGATTTTTGTGTCCGCATCACCGGTCGATCGGTGCCCATGGGAGCCGATCCGGTGACACGGGATTTCGATGTGCCTTATTATATCAGCGATCACGATCAGGTCACGCGTCTGACCGGCTGGCGGCCCAAACGAAGCGTCGAACAAACCTTACTCGACATTCACGCCTGGATCCGGGATAATCGTGCGTTGTTGTCGCCTCTTTTCGGAGTGCCGATCGACAACCATTGAAAAAAAAGAGGGGGTCTGGGGGATTCATCCCCCAGGACTTCGACCTTGATCCTTTAAAACCAAACCATTTTCAACCGATCCGCTTTCCAGATCAAATTCTGAAGAAAGATCCCTCCGGAGCTCTCTTCCATGATTTTTCAATCATTTCACACCCTGGAGCCCGTTCAAAACGATATGGAGAACCGTATGGCCACGAAAACCCCTTTGATGCTCTCCTCGGCCCTTGCCGCTGCCCTTCTGACCGCCGCGCCGGTTCCGGTTCAGGCCGACGCCGGAGTGACCGCCGCCATTGTCGGAGCCGCCTTTGCCGGCTTGATCGTCGGTTCCACCGTGGAACACGAAGCCCATCTGAATCATCGCCCGGCCTATTATTACTATCCCGCCGCCTATCCGGTCGGCTATCCGGTGGCTTACGCGGCACCATCGACCCTGGCGAAGGTGGCACCGGTGGCCGTGACCCATGTTCCACCCACCGTGACCTATGCCGCTCCCGTCATCCAGTTCATTCCACCCACCGTGACCTATCTTCCAGGTGTGGTGATCCAGAAATAACGCCCCGTTTCCGACGTCATCATCAAGCTTCGGGGGAAGCCATTCCCCCGATTCACCGCATCGATCGCCCCCCCCACGAGGAACCCACATCATGACCGTTGCCATCGTCACCGGATCCGCCGGATTGATCGGCGCAGAAACCGTTCGTTTTCTCTCCGCTCAGGGCATGACCGTGATCGGTATCGACAACGACATGCGCCGTCATTTTTTCGGAGAGCAGGGGAGTACCGACTGGTCACGCCAGCAGTTGGAAGCGCAATTTCCGGACTATCATCATCACGCCCTCGACATTCGCGATCAGCAGGCGATCGAAAAACTCTTCGCCCATTACAACTCGGCGATTCAACTGATCGTGCACACCGCCGCGCAGCCTTCCCACGACTGGGCGGCCACAGATCCGATGATGGATTTCAGCATCAACGCCAACGGCACCCTGATCCTCCTCGAAGCCACCCGTCATCACTGTCCCGACGCGACTTTCATTCATTGCAGCACCAACAAGGTCTACGGAGACGCCCCCAATCGGCTGCCTCTGATCGAACTGCCGACCCGGTGGGAGTTGGATCCCGCTCACCCCTGGGCCAAGGATGGCATCGATGAAACCCTGTCCATCGATCACTCCACGCACAGTCTGTTCGGGGTTTCCAAGGTGGCGGGGGATCTGTTGGTTCAGGAGTACGGACGCTATTTCTCCATGAAAACCGCCTGTTTTCGCGGCGGTTGTCTCACCGGTCCCGGACATGCCGGGGCACCGTTGCATGGTTTTCTGTCCTATCTGATGAAGTGTGCCGTGACCGGAGCACCCTATACGGTGCTCGGCTATCGCGGCAAGCAGGTGCGGGACAACATTCACGCTCACGATCTGGTGAATGCCTTTTGGCACTTTTTCCAGGCTCCGAAATGTGCCGCCGTCTACAACATGGGGGGATCACGCCATTCCAACTGCTCCATGCTCGAAGCGATCACCATTTGTGAAGAGCTGACCGGAAAACCCATGAATTGGAGCTATCAGGAGCAAAACCGTATCGGCGATCACATCTGGTGGATCGGCAGCGTCAACCGCTTCCGTCAGGATTACCCGGCGTGGGAGTACACCTACGACATCCGGGGCATCCTCCAGGAGATTCAAGAGGCCATGGCCGAGCGGACTCTGGGAAAATGACGGCTTGAATGCCTCCGGACTATCACCTCGATTTCATAATCAAAGACAAGGCACGATAGTCCGGAGAGTGCCAAAGCAGATGATACATGATCAGCTTCTGGTGATCACAATCTTCCAATATCGCATCCAGGGTCAGATTGTGTATATTGACGCCCTTAATCTTCCCCTTGATATAATCTTCATAATAAAGCCCAGACCACGAAATCGAGTACCCGACCAGCAGGGAGAAAAACGGATCCAGCCAGACGAATTGACTTTGATTCGGACGACCACAAATCCGTATCGGCTTGATTCGATTCAGCCAAGCCGCCACCGCAGCTCCTTTCCGGGGCAGGGAGGGAGCATCGGTAAAATTATGAATCTTTGAAGCGCGATACAGATCGACAAATGCCGATTCAATGGCAACCCTCAACAAGACTGGATCCAGCTTGATGACAGATGGATCGATATTATCACCAACTAAAGTTTTACCGTTGGTCGCAAGAAATGGCACAAAGGTCAGCAAAAACGCCTCATATGCGTAATGTGTCACGTCTTCCTTAAAGATGTTGGCTTCTTTCAAAGCCAACATCTTTCCAATCTTCTCTCCGGTCACAAATGGATCACACATGAGAGCCAGCCTCATTCGAATATTCCTGATTCATAGTGACCGCGACCACTTGAGCAGGAGGAAACTTCGGCAGACCCCACCCCCAACCTTCATCGCTGTTTTCCGTAACCTGACCCGCAGCAGTTACATTTTCGTTATAAGCACGTGCCACTTCTTCACGCAGCTCCAATGGCATACACTCCGGGAAATCATCTGCAGTCCAAATTTTGTCCATTGTCTCCACCTTTTTATGTTAAAGGGTTATCTTCATCGAAGCACGACAAATAGACCCTCCGTCTGATGCCAACAATACGAACCTACTTATCTCCCGTCAAGCGAAAATCGCGCCATGTCAGAATAATACCGGAAATTACTTCCTTAGGTATTATTTTTCCAAATTTCAAGAGCTTCCAGGGCCCGTTTGGCCATCATGGGCTTGCGATCGACCTTGCGACACCGTTCGGTGAGCGGAGGAAACAGGCCAAAATTGACATTCATCGGCTGAAAATGGGTTGGATCGCCTTGGGTGACATGACGCAGCAAAGCACCATGCGCGGTTTCGGCGGGAGGGGGTTCCGGCAGGCGGTCGTGTTGCAGCAGATGCGCGATAAACAACGCTGACATGAGCCCCGAGGCCGCCGATTCCACATATCCTTCCACGCCGGTGATCTGACCGGCCATAAAAATGGTGGGACGTGTTTTCAAGCGCAGATGAGAATCGAGCACAGATGGCCCGTTGATGTAAGTGTTGCGATGAATGGCTCCGAGACGCGCGAATTCGGCATTTTCGAGGCCGGGAATGGTGCGGAAGATTCGTTTTTGTTCCGGCCAGGTGAGTTTGGTTTGAAAGCCAACCAGATTCCAGAGCGTACCCAATTGATTATCCTGACGCAGTTGCAAAACCGCGTAAGGGGTCGCCCCCCCTTGATGGGGATTGTTGAGCCCGACCGGTTTCATGGGGCCAAAGCGTAAGGTTTCCGGACCACGGGCAGCCATCACCTCGATGGGCAGGCAACCCTCGAAGTAGACCGGTTTTTCGAATGGACGACAGGGAACTTGTTCGGCGGTATTCAGAGCCTCGATAAAAGTTCGATATTGAACTTCGTCGAGTGGGCAGTTGATGTAATCGGCTCCGCCTTTGTCGTAACGGGATTGGCGAAACGCTTTGCTGAAATCGATGGATTCCAGATGGACGATGGGAGCCAGGGAATCGTAGAAGTACAGTCGATCACTGCCGACCAGAGCTTCGAGTTGATTGGCCAGAGCATCGGAGGTGAGTGGACCCGTGGCGATGAGTGTGAGGTCATGTTCGGGGATGGCGGTTCGCTCTTCGCGGATCAGGGTGATGTTGGGGTGATTGGTGATTTTGTCGGTGATCCAGGAGGAGAACTCTTGACGATCGGTGGCAAGAGCACCTCCGGCAGGAGTACGATTGGCGTCGGCGGCAGAGAGGATCAGACTGTCGAGAAGACGCATCTCTTGATGGAGCAGTCCGACGGCGTTGTGTTGCCAATCGTCAGCACGCAGGGAGTTGGAGCAGACCAGTTCGGCGCAACGGTCGGTTTGATGGGCCGGAGAGTACCGATGAGGGCGCATTTCGTAGAGATCCACTTTGATGTCACGGCAGGCCAGTTGCCAGGCGGCTTCGGAACCGGCCAGACCAGCCCCGATAATGGAAACGCGAAAGGCACTCATGATGAGATCATTCTCCAACCATTGAAAAAAAAGAGAGGGTCTGGGGGATTCTTCCCCCAGGGTTTTCAATCTTTTAATCTTTTCAATCCGTTAATCTTTTCCATCTTTTGACTTTGCGCGCTTTTACAAAAGCTTTTTTCGCGCAGCGAAAAAAGCGCAGCGCGCGCTGACCATCAGGGATCGCACGCGCCGGATCGGAATCTGACAAGCCCTGCAAGGCATTATGCAGGAGTCGTTTCCAAAAAACGGAAACGACTCCTGCGAAGGCTCACTCGTACAGGCGCGAGTGATTTTCTTTGAAGCGCGCTTGCGCTTTTTTCGCTACGCGAAAAAAGCTTTTGCGAAAAGCGCGCAGAAAGGCCAAGTCAAAAAATAACGTCAAAACCCTGGGGGAAGAATCCCCCAGACCCTCTCTTTTTTTTCAATGGTTGGAGTCAGTAGAATGGCCGCCTCGGACGAGGAATGCCAACCCCCCGCCGCGCCGTGATCACCGTCTCCCGCTTCTTGACCGTCTCCGCCGGAATCTCCTTGAGAAAACGAGACGCAATCGCCGGTTCCGCCCGCTGATACAATCGCCTCATCCGCGCATGGCTCAGGAACAATTTCTCCTTGGCTCGCGTCATTCCCACATAGGTCAACCGTCGCTCTTCCTCGACCGCCGCCGCTCCTCCTTCTTCGATGGCCATCTTGTGAGGCAACAATCCTTCCTCCAACCCCACCAAAAAAACGACCGGGAACTCCAACCCCTTGGCCGCATGCAACGTCGAAACCACCACCCGACTCACCCCATCATCACGCCGTTCCGAACCCGGCGGATCGGCTTCGAGTGCGGCCCGTTCCAGGAATCCGGACAGATCATCGACCTGGGACAGGAACACGCGCAATTCCCGGAGATTTTCACGGATATCGTTCCGCCGTTCATCCAACTCCACGGCTTCCATATAACCGGATTCATTCAACAATTTATCCAGCACTTCCACCGGATGCACCGAATCCAACATCTCATGGGCGTCATCGATCAACATCACGAAGGAACGCAATTTCGCGAACGCCGCCGGACCCAATCCACCCTGCACCAACAGGGTTCTTGCCCCATCCATCCACGACCCACCCCCCGACAGGGCTCGAATCTCCTCCAAAGCTTTCGGACCCAGTTTGCGACTCGGGACATTGATGATGCGCTCGAACGCCAGATCATCGCGGAAGGATTGCGCCAGTCGCAAATAACAAACGGCGTCCTTGATTTCAGCGCGATCCATGAAACGCAACCCTCCGCTGACCCGATAAGGGATATTATTTTCATGGAACGCCTGCTCGAACAATCGGGTCTGACTGGAGGTTCTAACCAGCACGGCCATATCCTGAAAGGAGCGTCCCGGAAGTTGCCGCAGAATTTCCCGGATGACATGCCTGGCTTCATCTTCTCCGTCTTCGGCCACATAGACTTCCAGCAATGGGCCTTCGGCACCGGTAGTCCAAAGTGTTTTTCCTTTCCGTCCCACATTGTGATCGATCAAGCCACCCGACGCTTTCAGGATATTGCCCGAGGAGCGATAATTCTGTTCCAGTCGGATCACGCGCGCATCCGGGAAATCCTCTTCGAACTTCAGGATGTTATCCAGACGCGCGCCGCGCCAGCTATAGATCAACTGGTCATCATCTCCCACCACGCACAACGATCCGCCGACCGCCAGACGCCGCATCCAGTCGTATTGCACCTTGTTGGCGTCCTGATACTCATCGACCAACAGATGCCGGAAACGGGTCTGATATCCACTCAACACTTCCGGAGCCCGATCCCAAAGTTTCAGACAATTGGACAGAAGGTCGCCGAAATCCATGGTATTCAGGCGGCGCAATTCATCCTGATAGGCCTGATAGAATTCGCTGATTCGGGTCAACTCACGGGAGGCTTTCAGGCGGGTTTCGCCGAGGTCATCGGGGCCGAGGCCATCATCTTTCCAGCGACCGATGGAGGAGGCCAATCGTTTCGGATTCCAATAGGGATCCAGGAATCCCATCTGCTCGGAGAGACGCTTGACCAGACGCATCTGATCTCCCGAATCCAGGATGGTGAAGTTCGGATCGAAACCGAGCACTTCGGCATGGGCGCGAAGCATTCGGGCTCCCATTCCGTGGAAGGTTCCGATCCACAGACGGCGTGCGTTGGCCTCGTCGAAGCCCAACAGAGCCGCGACCCGTTCCCGCATTTCCAAGGCGGCCTTGTTGGTGAAGGTGACGGCGAGAATTTCCCCCACGCCTGCTTCCCTTTGATGGAGCAATCGCGCCAGCCGACGGGTCAGCACTTGAGTTTTTCCCGATCCCGCGCCAGCGAGCACCATCAAGACGCGCTCCGGGGCCGAAACCGCCGCCTGCTGTTGCGGATTGAGGCCAGCCAAAAAATCGATACCAGTCACAGGGGTACGGATCCTCAAGGAAAAAGGGGACAACAGAAACGGTAAAGCCTGGGGCAGACAGGACCGATAAGAGGTTAACGGGATTCATGGTAATCCCCCACACCACTTCTCACAAGCTCTTTTGGACAGGCGCGAAAAGGATATACGCCATGATGATTTCCAGTTCAACCGCCGCCGTGGTCACATTCACTTCGCACCGCTCCGCCAACAGTGCCCTTCCCGAAAGCGATGCTCCCGCTTTTGGACCAGACTATCAAGTCGAGTTGTCCCCCGAGGGTTTGGCACTTTCCAACAGTGCTTCCGGGATCACCGAATCGAAGATGCGCAACGTTCTGACGCGCATTCTGCTCGAAACGCTTTTCGGCGCAGAAACCGAAGCCCTCCCCGATGAAACCGCCGAAGAGGAGATGGTCCGGGAAGTGGTTCTGGATCCTCTTCTGGAAGAGCAGTTGCAGGAAATCGCCTGAGGATTCTTCCGGGGGAGCGATCCCCCCCTTGATTGTTTCCAATCCCCAGGATGGCGATTTTCATGAACAAGGTGCTGATATTATCTGTACTGCTTCTGGCCGTGACCGGTTGCCGGGAATCGGTTTCCCATCGGGTGCAGGGGTATGTGGAAGGGGAATATCTGCACCTGGGTCCGGTTTCCGGCGGACGGATCATCGCGTTGCATGTTGCCAAAGGCGAAAGCGTCCTCGCCGACCAACCTCTGTTCACTCTGGAAAACGAACTGGAAACACTCGCGCTGGCCGAAGCCCAAGCCCGTGTGGAACAGGCCAAAGCGCAACGGGACAATCTGCTCACGGGCAAACGTCCCCACGAAATCGAAATCCTGGAGAATCAAAAAAATCAGGCGTTGGCCAATCAACGTCTGAGCGCGTTGCAAAAAAAGCGTCAGGAGAATCTGCTCAAGAGCGACGCCACCAGTCAATCCCGACTGGATGAAATCATCACGGCCTTGCATCGGGATCAGGCGCGGGTTGCGGAGTTGAACGCCGCCATCCAGGCCGCGCGGGAAGGGGGACGGGAGGCGGAGATTCTCGCTGCGGAAGCCAATCTTCGCCTGGCGGAGAATCTCCGCCAACAGGCCGCCTGGCATTTGCAACAGCGGACCGTTCCGGCTCCTCGCGCCGGACGAATCGAGGAGGTGATGTTTCACGCGGGGGAGCGGGTATCGGCCAATCAAGCGGTTTTGACACTGCTGCCACCGGAAAATGTCACGATTCGATTTTTTCTGGGGGCGGCCGCGATCGGGGGCATGGCCATCGGTTCCGGAGTGACGCTCTCCTGTATTGGCTGTCCCGGCGATCTGACCGGTAAAATTTCTCACATCTCCTCGCAGGCGGTTTACGCCCCACCGGTGCTTTATTCACGGGAGGGCAAGGAAAAGCTGGTATTTGCCATCGAGGCGATCCCTTCGGCCCATGCGGAACGGTTGCATCCAGGTCAACCGATCACCATTGATCTGCCTCTTCTCGACAAACCCTCATGAACGCCGCCATCGAGGTACATGGTCTGACCAAACGGTTTCAGGGTCGCACCGTGGTGGACCATTTGAGCCTCACGGTTGCCCAGGGTCGCATCATGGGATTTCTGGGACCGAACGGTTCGGGCAAGACCACCACCATGCGGATGCTCTGCGGACTGCTCACCCCGGATGAAGGGGAGGGGCGTTGTCTGGATCTGGACATTCGGACTCAATCTCATGCCATCAAGCGTCAGGTGGGCTACATGACGCAGAAATTTTCCCTGTACGAAGATCTGTCGATTCGGGAAAACCTGGATTTCGTGGCCCGGGTACACGGTTTGCCGGATCGTCGCCTCCGGGTGGAGGAGGCTCTTGAACGCCTGGGACTCACCGCGCGCCGCGATCAGTTGGCCGGAGAGCTTTCCGGGGGCTGGAAGCAGCGTTTGGCGTTGGCCTCCTGCCTGCTGCACAAGCCCCGCCTGTTGCTGCTGGACGAACCCACAGCCGGAGTCGATCCCAAGGCCCGCCGCGAGTTCTGGGAGCAGATTCACGCCATGGCCGCCGAAGGTCTGACCGTTCTGGTGACGACGCATTACATGGATGAAGCCGAGCGATGTCATGCGATCGCCTATATTGCCCATGGCAGACTTTTGGCCACCGGATCGGTGGGAGAGGTGATCGCCCGGGCGGGCTTGACCACCTTTTCCGTCACGCCGCTGCACGCCGGGACGGCGACGGCTTCCCTGGCGCAGCGTTTGAGCGGACTGTCCGGGATCGATCTGGTGGCACCGTTCGGCTCGGTCTTGCATGTCGGCGGGGCCGATCGGGACGCCTTGCTGAAAACGTTGATTCCCTTTCGTCAGGATGATCGTTTCCTGTGGCGGGAGGACACCCCGACTCTGGAAGATGTCTTCATCCATCTGATGCCCGCCGTGGATGCGAGGCCATCATGAGCGGACCGGGATTTTCCTGGCAGCGGTTGCGGGCGATGATGTTCAAGGAGTTCATACAGATGCGCCGGGATCGGCTCACCTTCGCCATGATGGTGGGGGTGCCGATGATGCAATTGATCCTGTTCGGCTTCGCCATCAACTCCGACCCCAGAAATCTGCCCACGGCGATTCTGGATCGGGATCAGGGTGTTTTCAGTCGCGCGCTGATCGCCCGGATGGGAGCCTCGGGATATTTTCGGGTGGTGGAGCCCCTCTCCGATGCGGAGGCCGAAACGGGATTGGCGGAGGGACGGATTCAGTTCGTTCTCACCATTCCGGAGGGGTTCACGCGAAATGTCTCCAGGGGGACGCATCCGGCGTTGTTGATCGAGGCCGATGCCACCGATCCGGCGGCCACCTCCAACGCCCTGAGCACGTTGACGGTTTTGGCGGATCACGCCCTGGATCGGGAGTTGACCGGTCCGTTGAGCGCATGGCGTCGTCCTGCCGCGCCGTTCACGCTGCAGGTGCATCGCCGTTACAATCAGGAGGGGATCACGCAATTCAACGTGGTGCCGGGTTTGATGGGGGTGGTCTTGACTATGACCATGGTGATTATGACCGCGTTGGCCATGACCCGCGAGCGGGAGCGCGGCACCATGGAAAGTCTGCTGGTGACGCCCTTGCGACCGATCGAGGTGATGCTGGGCAAGATCATCCCTTATGTGATGGTCGGATATATTCAGATGAGTCTGATCTTGCTGGCGGCACGTTTGATTTTTGCGGTTCCGGTGATGGGAAATATCGGATTGCTGATGTTGGCCAGCATGGTCTTTATTATGGCCAATCTCGCGGTAGGGTTCACCTTTTCGACCATTGCGCGCAATCAGTTGCAGGCCATGCAGATGGGATTTTTTTATTTTTTGCCGAATATATTGCTTTCGGGTTTCATGTTTCCGTTCCGGGGAATGCCGGAATGGGCCCAAGCAGTGGGGGAAATTTTACCTCTGACCCATTTTTTACGCATTGTGCGCGGCGTCATGTTGAAAGGGAATGGCGTGGGTGAAATTGTTGGCGAGGTGGGCGCGTTGGGACTCTTCATGCTGATCGTGACCACCATCGCCTTGAAACGATATCGTCAAACGCTCGATTGATGAGGGTGCGGGAGGTCCGGGAACGATCCTCGCCCCTGAACGCCCCGTAATACCCTTAAACCGCAACCATCTTGAGGTGCATACTTTCCCGCAAGCCCGGGTGCAAGATGCGCCCTTCGTTTCCAAAAACCGGAAACGAAGGGCGCGAAGGCTGCGCGCGGCGCATTTTTCGCAAAAAACGCGAAAAATGCTTCTTGAGAAGAGCGCGCTAAAGGCAAAGTCAAAACCCTGGGAGATGAATCTCCCAGACCCTCTCTTTTTTTTTACCAATCACCAAGATGGGTGCGGTTTAGAATTTTTCGAACTCATCCACGGTCGAAGGCGATGGCATGACAGGCATCACCTGCTCCACCACCCTGAGAGCCCCCTCCGAACGCCGCTGATCCCCGTGTTTGAAGAAAGAGAGGGCCAAAGCCAACTGTTTGGCCTGAGAGTTCAGCTCTTCCGCCGTGGAGGCCATCTCTTCGGAGGCTCCGGCATTGCTCTGAATCACCTGATCCAACTGTTGAATGGCACTGTTGATCTGACCGGCTCCCTGACTCTGCTCCACGCTGGCGGCAGAGATTTCCTGCACCAATTCGGCGGTACGCCGAATGTCCGGCACCAACGTGCCAATAATATTGCCAGCCAACTCCGCCACCTCCACACTGGAACTGGACAAATGACCGATCTCTCCGGCTGCGGTCTGGGATCGTTCCGCGAGTTTCCGGACTTCGGCGGCCACCACCGCGAAACCTTTGCCATGTTCTCCCGCTCTGGCGGCTTCGATGGCGGCATTCAACGCCAACAGATTGGTCTGACGCGCGATCTCTTCGATGATTCCGATTTTACCCGCGATCTCTTTCATGGCGACCACCGCCTGATTGACCGCCTTTCCCCCTTCTGCGGCGGAGAGCGAAGCCGACTGGGCGATTTTTTCGGTCATCTGGGCGTTATCGGTATTTTGTTGAATATTCGAGGACATCTCTTCCATGGCCGAGGAGGTCTCCTCGATGCTGGCCGCCTGTTCCGTAGCCCCCTGGGAAAGATCCTGAGCCGTGCTGGCAAGCTGAAGGGCTCCGGAGGTGACATGATCCGAAGCGATCTTGATTTTATCCGTCACTTCGATCAACTTGTTCATCATTTGGGACATGCTTTGCGACAACTGACCCAGCTCATCCTGACGTGAAACAACACAATTAATCTGTAAATTACCTTCCGCCAACGACTGCAAATTATTCCGACACTCCTGCAACGGTCCATTGATATGCCGGGTCATACCCAACCCGAGCAGCACCGCCATGATCGCGCCCAATCCCATGACGATCCAGGCGGTGATGATGGAGCGAGAGGTCAAGATTGCGGCATCTTCCACTTCCCGTTTCACCGCCAGGCTGACCCGTTCCTCCACGGCGGCCAGGATGGTCATCATCTGTTTGCCGATGTCATCGGCATGGCGATCCGATTGACTCTGTTGCGCCAGATGTTCCACCTGAGCACGGCTGTCCGCGATCAGGCTCTGGCCATACTGATAAAATTGGGCATGCGCGGCCACCAACTGTTCCACTTCGGCCCGGAGATTTTTTTCCGTCACCGGACTGATCTTACCCTCGTCGGTTTCCGCGCCGTTGCGCAGCGCGTTGATCCAGGTGTGAAAAGTCTTCGACTCCTCCTCGAACGCCTTCACCGACTCTTCCTGTTCTTTGGGATCGGTGGTCTGCACCAGCTCTTCCAGAGCGATGCGGCTGACCGACAAGGTATTCTTGATCTCCATGGACATATCGGCCCAGGTATTTTCCACGCCGATGATGCGTGTCGCGCTTTCCCGGGTCAGCAGGGCCTGAATGTGATCCTTGACGTGCTCTTCGAATTTGGAAGCCTTTCCGATGGCCTCGTCATAAGATTTTTCCATATTTTTCATGCTCACGTCCATTTGAGCACGCGACTTCAGCACCTCGACGCTGGCGTTGCGCACCCCCTGGATCGCGGGTTGGAATTGACTGTTGTGCAACTGATCCGCCTGTTTCACCACCTCCCGGATGCGATCGTCCCGGGTGGCGGAGATACTCTTGTCACCTGCGCGGCCACCGTTCTGGATCACTTCCACCATGAAATCGAACCGTTTGACCGCCGATTCATGTTCTTTCCAGACCTCATCCTGTTCGCTCAGGGATGCGGCGGCGATCAACTCCATCACCAACTGCATATCTTCCCGCACGGACAACGCCATATTCAGGGAGATTCCCTCCAGGGGGACGACGCGCACGATTTCATCACTTTTTTCCCGCATCGACTCCATGCCGCGCCATCCCGAAACGCCCACTCCGATCAGCAACAGGGCCATCAATCCATAGGAAAGCATCAATTTATAGCTTATTTTCCAATTCATCCAAATTTTCATGATTTCACTCCTTTACTTTTCCAAAAATTATACATAAAATAATAAGAATTGAACAACTTTCAACCATCTCGACCTTATCCAACTGCCGATAGTACGGTAAAGGAATTGTTTGCGGATGTCAATTTTTCCAGATTTTCGCAAATAAAAAAGTAAAATATAGAGAAAATTTGTATAAAATATAGGCACACCTTCCGCCACTCTCCTCTCGGAATCACATTTCTCCAAAATCCGGTCCACTTCCGCCCTCCGGAGGGGTCCAGCGAATGTTGTCGAGGGGATCCTTAATGTCGCAGCATTTGCAATGCAGACACTGGGCCGCGTGCATGCGATAGATGGGTTCAGGCACCGCCGGTGGCCTCTTGATTTCATAAACCCCGGCGGGACAATAACGGGTTTCGGGATTGTCGAACCGCAGACCGGCTTCCAGGGGGGCGCGGGGATCCCGCAAACGCAAATGGATCGGTTGATCCTCCCGATGGGTCAACGCGCTCAGGGCCAGCGCGGCGGGACGATCGAGGATCCAGGGTGACGCTTCCGGGCGAGGCGAAAGGGAGGGCAGGGGCGTGACCACCGGACGCAACCGATCACGATCGGCAGTGCGCCATTGCCAAGTCCAGGGAGAACGGCCCCGACAGGACCACTCCCAGGCGGCGTTGAGCAGACCGGGAATCCGCCCCCAACGAAATCCGGGACGTACATTGCGCACCGCCTTCAACGCCCCGAACCAGGCCGATCGCTGAATCCGTTCCGGATAGCCCCGCAAGCCCTGAGCGGAGAAATCCCGACCCGCGAAGGCCTCGATCACCGCCGCCGCCGCCGCCACCCCGGAGTGAAACGCATTGCCGATTCCCTGGAGTCGGGCCGCGTCGAGAAATCCCGCCCCATCTCCCACCAGCATCCCTCCGTCGAAGATCAACTGCGGCAGAGCCTGCCATCCCCCTTCCACCAGGGTTTTGGCTCCGAAGGCCAAAGGACGCCCCCCGAGCAATCGGGAGCGAATGCGGGGATGACTCTTCCAGTGCTGAAACGCGAGAAAAGGATCGAAGGCGGCATCGCGATAATCCAATCCCGTCACCCATCCGAGGGAGAGACGATCCGGAGCCATGGCGTAGAGAAAACCGCCGCCGTAGTGATCCGCTTGCAGGGGCCAGCCCAACGTGTGGAGAATCTCTCCGGTGTGGGTGGGGGAGCGGGGGGGAATCTCCCACAGCTCCTTGAAGCCCAAGCCATAGGTTTGCGGAGGACGGTCGCGATCGAGATGCAGGCGTTCGATCGCCTCGCGGGTCAGATGTCCCCGACACCCTTCCGCCAGAATGGTGATGGGCGCGCGCAGCGTGACGCCGGGTTGATGGCCGGGTTGAGGGTGCCCCTGGAGATTCAAGCCCTGATCGCCGGTGATCACGCCGCAGAGGCGGGTGTGATCCCAAAGAAGACGCGATGCGACGAAACCGGGATAAATTTCCACGCCGGATTTTTCGCAGCAGGCGGCCAGCCAGCGGCAGAACGGCCCCAGAGAGAGCAGATGACATCCCTGGTGGCTCCAGAGGGAAGGGAGGGGAAAAGCGTGCTGGCGCGAAAAGAGCCGCAGAGATTCCCGGGTCACTTTGGGACCGAGGGGGGGAGCGTCCGGGAGGTCGAGAGGATGCAGATCGGCGGGGTCGAGCAGGGCTCCGGAGAGCAGATGACCCCCCACGCGGGCCGATTTTTCGAGGACGGCGATTTTCAGAGGGCGGGAGTGGCGGCTCAACTGCCAAGCGGTGGCCAATCCCGCCGGACCGGCCCCGACGATGATGACATCAAACTCCAGATCGGACATGTTTCAGCGATTGAAAGAAAATTTTTTCAATGGATTTCGACCCTCACACCTCGTCGATGAAATTCGGGATCTGGCTTTCCATGCCGATGGCCTTATCCACACTCAACACGAACGCAATGCCCGCTCCCGGCTGATGAAACGCCCCAACCTTCTTGATGGTCTTGAGAATCGCCTTGACCAGATGCTCCTCGACCAACAACAACAACACATCACGCTGAATATCGAGCGTCAGGCCGAAAATGGTCTTGGTGCCGTGAATGCCCACCCCGCGCGCCGGAATGATGGTCGCACCCGTGGCTCCGGATTTTCTGGCTGCCGCCACAATGCCATCGCTCATGTCGGAACGGATGGTGACAACGATCAACTTGAAATGCATGAGCCCCCCCATCACTCCAAACTGCCATAAGAAGAACTCTTGCGCCGCCGCCGCGACAACAATCCACTGATGAAGCCGAGAACCAATACCCCGGCTCCTGCCAGGAAAAACAATGTATCCGATTGTTTCTCCAAGATATGATTCTCATCTGACGCCTGTTTGAGCTCTTTTTCCAAACGATTGGCCTTGGCGACCAGTTCCTGATTCTCCTGCTCGATGCGCAGCGCGTTGCGGGAGACCTCCTGAATGCGTTTCAGCTCGTTTTGCAATTTTTCGTGATTCACCAGCTTGGCGCGCAGCTCATCGATTTCACCCCGCAGTTGCGTGCGCTCGATCTCCGGCGGAATCTTGGCGGAGAGGGAACGACGGGCCACCCATCCATCCGTGCCATCCCCGGCCCGGACATGATCCCAACCGGAACTGTTGCCATCGAGCAGCTCCAGCTTGTCACCGGCCTTGAGAGTACGTGCCACCGGCGCGCCCAAAGCCGGCGTGCGCCGCAAATTGACCTGATCGTCGATGACATAACGATCCTCGGCCAATCCTGGCACCGCATGAAGCAGGATCGACAGCACCATCACCACACCCGCCGACCACAATCCAGACCTGCGCCCCGCGCAGGAACAGAAAAAACCGTTCATCCGATCACCCGATCCGTTGAAAGAAATCCGTTTCGATTTATGATGCCTGCATGACGGGAACGATCCACCGGAAAGCGAAAGGCATCCCGTCTTGGTTTGGAAAAAGCCCCATTGCGATTCAAGGAGTCAACATGTCTCTGGATACTCAAGTGAACAAGGCCCGCATTCTGGTCGAGGCCCTGCCCTACATGCGCCGTTTCGACGGTCGCACGTTTGTCATCAAATACGGCGGACACGCCATGGTGGACGAAGCCCTGAAAAAAAGCTTCGCCCAGGATGTGATCCTGCTGCGCCAGGTGGGAATCAATCCGGTGGTGGTACATGGGGGAGGTCCGCAGATCAATCAGACCATGGCCCGCATGGGCCTGAAACCGCAAATGATCGACGGTCAACGGGTGACGGATCAGGAGACGGTCAACGTGGTGGAAATGGTGTTGGCCGGCAAGGTCAACAAGGATATCGTCAATCTGATCAATCTCAACGGAGGCCGTGCGGCGGGGCTCTCCGGAAAGGATGGTCATACCATCGTGGCGAAAAAGCGTCCGCCCCGTCGCAAGGCCAAGGCCGAAGCGGAACAGGCCGAAGAGATCATCGATCTGGGATGGGTCGGCGACGTGGAAAAAATCGATACCACCTTGCTGAACATGTTCAAGGATTCGGACATCATTCCGGTGGTGGCTCCGGTGGGCGTGGGCGCAAAAGGGGAAACCTACAACATCAACGCCGATGC
This sequence comes from Magnetococcales bacterium, assembly GCA_015231295.1. Lineage (GTDB taxonomy): Bacteria > Pseudomonadota > Magnetococcia > Magnetococcales > Magnetaquicoccaceae > Magnetaquiglobus. The sequence continues at coordinate 23,945 of JADGBU010000027.1, forward strand.
GGTGGCGGGGAAAATCGCGGCGGCACTGGGCGCGGAAAAGTTGATTCTGCTCACCGATGTCACCGGCGTCCGCGATCGGGAAGGCAATCTGATGAGCCGCCTGGAGGCGTCGGACGCCGCTCGCATGATCAAGGAAGGCGTGATCAGCGGCGGCATGATCCCGAAAGTGGAAACCTGTCTTTCCGCCCGTCGCGGCGGGGTCGCGGCGGCCCATATCATCGATGGTCGCATCGAACACGCCCTGCTGCTGGAAATTTTCACGGATCAGGGTATCGGAACCCTGGTGGCCTGATGAGGAAACACGCCGCGTCAACAGCGATGACTTGGCGCGCCGACGCGGCTGGTGTACCCTCATCCCGTGGAAGTCGCATGGTTTCATGAAATAGGCCACCCGGCCATGGAAAGTGAAAAGGTCAAAACGATGATCGCGCATCTCGCTGTGCAATTCCGGTGCCGCCATGGATGATCCTGGAGAAACCATGACCCCTCTCGGCAAGGATGATCTGATCGCCTGGATGGAAAAAGGATGCAAACCCCGTCAGAATTGGCGCGTGGGCACCGAACATGAAAAATTCGGCTTCTATAAAAAAGATCTGACCCCGATCCCCTATGACGGTCCGAACGGTGTCGAAACCCTGCTGCTGCAAATGGCGCAACGGTTCGGCTGGCAGGTGGAACGGGAAGCGGGTCGTCCCATCGCCCTGAAACAAGGTCAGGCGGCCATCACCCTGGAACCCGGCGGACAGGTGGAACTCTCCGGCGCGCCCATGAAGGATATCCACGCGGCGTGGCAGGAGATCGATGAACATCTGCATCAACTGGGAGTGGTCTGTCGGGAGTTGGGCATTGCGTTTCTGGGAATCGGCGCGCAACCCAAATGGCCTTTCGAAGCCATCCCCTGGATGCCCAAAGGTCGCTATCGGGTGATGCGCGAATATCTGCCCACCAGGGGCGGATTGAGCCTCGACATGATGTCCCGTACCGCCACGGTTCAGGCCAATCTGGATTTCGGCGACGAGGCGGATATGATCCAAAAATTCCGCGTCGCCCTGGCGTTGCAACCGCTGGTGACGGCTCTCTTTGCCAATTCACCCTTCCTCGACGGCAAACCGACGGGATTTCTCTCCTATCGGGCCCACATCTGGCGCGATACCGATCCGGATCGCTGCGGCTGGTTGCCGTTCGTGTTCGAGGAGGGATTCGGCTTCGAACGCTATGTGGAATATGCCCTCTCCACCCCGATGCTCTTTCTCTATCGGGACAAGAGCTACCGATCAGCCCAAGGCATTCCGTTTCAGGCGTTTCTGGAAGGCAAACATCCGGCCTTGCCCGGCGTTCCCGCGACGCTGGCCGATTGGGAAACCCATTTGACCACCCTGTTCCCCGATGTGCGTCTGAAACACTATCTGGAAACCCGTGGCGCGGATGCGGGCAATTCCGCGACCTTGTGCGCGTTGCCCGCCTTCTGGAAGGGGATTCTCTATCACGAGGACTCGTTGCAATCCTGCTGGGAGCTGGTCAAGGATTGGCGGATCGAAGAGCGTGCGGAAATTCATCGTCTGGTTTCCCGGATGGCCCTGAAAACCCCGATTCCCGGCAATCGCACCTTGCGGGATCTGGCGTTGGAGGTATTGCCACACGCCAAGGCCGGGTTGGCCTCTCACAACCGCCTCAACGCCAAGGGATGTGACGAAACCATGTTCCTGAAGCCCCTCTTCGCCACCGCCGAAAGTGGTCTTTCTCCGGCGGAACGGCTTTTGGAAGCCTATCACCAACGCTGGAATCAAAACGTGGATCCGGTATTCGTCGAACAGGAGTTCGAAGCCTTCTTGGCCGAGTGCGTCTGACCACACCGGCCACCCATTGACGGGTCCAGGGGGATTATGTCCCCCTGAAAGCCTCATGGATGGGATTTTTTCAAATAACCTGCATTCCAAAGTGCAATAACAACATCCATCTGACCATTTTTAGACAATTCTTTACCAATAATTTTTCCAAACTCTTTCCAAAGATTGTTTCTATTTAACCTAATCTCTGGTTTTTCTGCAATCAACTTGACTAGAATCAATGCATATTCTTTATTGACATTATCTTCTGAAGATGAGCTATAAGAACCAGCTTCAATTCCATCAATCTCACCTTGTTCACACAAACCAAGAAAAGCCCCCCAAGGACAATATTTTTCTTGAGAATCTTTGCTTTCAGTACGTTTTTTCATCCCATCAATCCAAATATTTCTTAACGCTTTCTGATCATCCAAGATGCTTTTCAATAATTCAGGATTATTCTTAAACAACTCTACCACAGCAACAGCGTTCTCACCATACATGCACATATTTCATCTCCAATTCTTCTAAATTTTGTCAACGAAACGGAGATTGTTCATAGCAATAATCATACCACCAACGACATCACGCCTCGTTGCTCTTTCAATCCCCGCCGGACCGCCGCCACGGGCATGGGCTGACCGGTCCAGATCTCGAAAGCTTTGGCTCCCTGATGAATCAGCATCCCGAGGCCATTTTCGACCTGCAATCCACGCGCTTGCGCCGCAGCAAGCAGGGGGGTCAATGGGGGAGCGTACACGATATCGTAAACCAGGGCCGATTCCGGCAATCCGGAGAGATCCGGAACGGTTTCGCCGCTCGAATCCATCCCCAGACTGGTGGTGTTGATCACCAACCGACTGGCGGGAAGCGTCCGGGTCCAGGGGACGGGCATCACCCTCCGATCTGGAAAGTGGCGGGAAAACTCCTGCGCCAAGGTGACGGCCCGATCGTGGGTGCGATTCATCAGACCGATGCGGTTGGCTCCTGCTTGCAGCAGAGCGGCCAGCACCCCTCGCGCCGCACCTCCCGCCCCGAGCACGAGAATCTCCAGATCGTGCAGGGGTTCGGTGAAGAGTCCCCGCAGATCGGTCAGAAAACCATAGCCATCGGTGTTGTAACCGATCAGGCCTCCATCGGGCCGGATGACCACCGTGTTGACCGCACCGATCAGGCGGGCCATGGGATCGAGTTCATCCATGAGGGGGACGAGTTGTTCTTTGTGGGGGATGGTGGCGTTGAAGCCTTCGATGCCCAAAGCCTGCATGCCTCGCACCGCTGCGGTGAGGTTTTCTGCCCGGACGTGGAATGGGAGATATTGACGATCGCTCATTCCCAGTTCAGCATAGGCCAGATTATGCATGAAGGGGGAGAGGGAATGATGAATCGGATCCCCGATCACGCCGAGCAAGCGGATGGTGTTGTTCATGAGGCCTCTGTGCATGGATTTAAATTAGATTGGGGAGGATTTTTATTGGGGCTTCGCCCCAAACCCCACCAAGGGCTTTGCCCTTGGATCCCACCAGGGGGATAATCCCCCTGGAC
>JADGBU010000305.1 GCA_015231295.1 Magnetococcales bacterium
GAACAGGTGGGAGAGGTCTGTTTCAACAGTTCCATGACCGGCTATCAGGAGATCATCACCGATCCTTCCTACGCGGGTCAGATCGTCACCATGACCGCACCGCAGATTGGCAATGTCGGGGTCAATCCCGAAGATATGGAGTCGGAACGACCCCGGATCCGGGGATTCGTGGTCAAGGAAAATGCCCGACTGCTCTCCAACTGGCGGGCCGTCGAAACCTTGAGTGCCTTCCTGATCCGTCACGGGGTTCCCGCCATCGAGGGGATCGACACCCGGCGACTGGTCAATCATCTCCGGGAGAACGGGGCGCAACGGGGCGTGATCTCCACCCTTCACTTTTCCACCGAGGAGCTGGTGGCCAAGGCGCGCGCCTGGCCGGGGCTCAACGGCATGGATCTCACCCCCGAGGTGACATGCGCCGCGCCTCACGCCTGGAGCGACGCGCCGATTGCCTGGAAACCGCATATCTGGAGCGGAGTCGCCGGAACGGAACCTGCGGAACGGCTTGCCGGTGGCAAACGGGTGGTGGCTCTCGATTTCGGCATCAAGCGCAACATTCTGCGCGGACTGGTTTCGGTGGGCTGCGAGGTGCAGGTGCTGCCGGCCACGGCGGAACTGGACGAAATTCTGGCCCTGGAGCCGGCAGGAGTGTTTCTCTCCAACGGTCCCGGCGATCCGGAGGCGGTCCATCACGCCATCGGGGTGATCGCCCGGTTGCTGGAACGGAAATTGCCGATATTCGGAATCTGCCTGGGGCATCAGATGCTCTGTCTGGCCCTCGGGGCCAAAACCCGGAAATTGAAATTCGGTCATCGCGGCGGCAACCATCCGGTGAAAAATCTGCAAACCGGACGGGTGGAAGTGACCTCGCAGAATCACGGATTCGTGGTGGAAACCGACGGGTTGCCGGAAAATCTGGAAGTGACCCATCTCTCTTTGTTCGACGGGACCGTGGAAGGGGTACGTTTGCGTTCCGCGCCGGTTTTTTCGGTTCAGTATCATCCCGAGGCCAGTCCTGGCCCTCACGACGCCCATTATCTGTTCCGTCAATTCGCGGAGCTGTTAGCGTAATATGCCAAAACGCACCGACATTCAAAGCATTCTCATCATCGGGGCCGGTCCCATCGTCATCGGTCAGGCCTGCGAGTTCGACTACTCCGGGGTTCAGGCCTGCAAGGCGTTGAAGGAGGAGGGGTATCGGGTCATTCTGGTCAACTCCAATCCGGCCACCATCATGACCGACCCGGAGTTGGCGGATCGCACCTACGTCGAACCGCTCACGGTGGATTCGCTCGCCTGCATCATCCGCCAGGAGCGGCCCGACGCCCTGTTGCCCACCATGGGCGGTCAGACCGCCCTGAATCTCGCCATGGCCTTGGCCGATGCCGGGATTCTGGAACGCTACGGGGTGGAGCTGATCGGAGCCTCCCGCAAGGCCATCGCCAAGGCCGAAGACCGCATGCAGTTCAAGGAGGCGATGGCGCGCATCGGTCTGGGGCTGCCCAAATCGGGCTTCGCCCACTCCCTGGAAGAGGCCCTGGAGGTGCTGGAACTGGTCGGTTATCCGGCCATTCTCCGGCCTAGCTTCACCCTCGGGGGCACCGGTGGCGGCGTCGCCTACAACCGGGAAGAGTATGTGGAGCTGATCCGCCTCGGATTGGCCGCCTCGCCCACCCGCGAAGTGCTGGTGGAAGAGTCGCTGCTCGGCTGGAAAGAGTTCGAAATGGAAGTGGTGCGGGATCGGGCCGACAACTCGATCATCATCTGTTCCATCGAGAATCTGGATCCCATGGGTATTCATACCGGGGATTCCATCACCGTGGCACCCGCCATGACCCTCACCGACAAGGAGTTGCAGGAGCTGCGCGACGCCTCCATCGCGGTGTTGCGCGAAATCGGCGTGGATACCGGCGGCTCCAACGTGCAGTTCGCGATCCATCCGACCACAGGCCGGATGATCATCATCGAAATGAATCCCCGGGTCTCCCGGTCGTCGGCCCTGGCCTCCAAGGCGACCGGCTTTCCCATCGCCAAGGTGGCGGCCAAGCTCGCGGTGGGCTATCTGCTCCCCGAGATCATGAACGATATCACCGGAGTCACTCCCGCTTCGTTCGAGCCTTCCATCGATTATGTCGTCACCAAGATTCCCCGCTTCACCTTCGAGAAGTTCCCCCAGGCCGAAGCCCTGCTCACCACCCAGATGAAATCGGTCGGCGAGGCCATGGCCATCGGACGGACCTTCAAGGAGTCGATGCAGAAGGCGTTGCGCTCCATGGAGACCGGCTTGACCGGCTTCGATCCGGTGTTCGACGCCTCGACCTTTTCCAGCCCCAGGGAGATGGAAGCGGAGTTGGCCTATCGGCTCAGCCATCCGGGACCGGATCGGGTGCTGTTGCTGGCCGATGCCTTCCGTCTCGGCAAGAGTCTCGACTGGCTCCACAAGACCACCGCCATCGATCCCTGGTTTCTCGACCAGATCCAGCAGATCGTCGAGGCGGAGCAATCCCTGGCGGGCATCACTCCGGAAAGCTGTGATCCCGACCGGTTGCGCGGGTTGAAGAGCATGGGCTTTTCCGATCAGCGTCTGGCCACGATTCTGGGCGGCAGAGCCGATGAGATTCGCGCCTTGCGGCAGCGTCACGGGGTCAAGCCGGTGTTCAAGCGGGTCGATACCTGCGCCGCCGAGTTTGCCTCCCAGACCACCTATCTCTACTCCACCTACGAGCAGGAGTGCGAATCCCGACCCAGCGGACGCCGCAAGATCATGATTCTGGGGGGCGGTCCCAACCGGATCGGGCAGGGGATCGAGTTCGACTACTGTTGCGTACACGCGGCCTTTGCCCTGAAGGATGCCGGGTACGAGACCATCATGGTCAACTGCAACCCGGAGACCGTCTCCACCGATTACGACACCTCGGACCGGCTCTATTTCGAGCCG
>JADGBU010000306.1 GCA_015231295.1 Magnetococcales bacterium
CGGGGCGTCCGCCACCCTTGCCGCAGCCGCGTGGGCGAATTGATTGCAACTGCCGACCACGAAACTGTCGAAGGTGTAACGGCCATCGACCCCGGTACGGGAGGGGGCGACCGGGGACGGCAGCGGTTTTTCCACCGCAGGGGCTTCCGGGGGATTGGGATCGACGGCAAACAGCAGCGAAACGCCCCGTCCCGCCGCCGCCGAACAGGCCGATTCCAGCAACACGCCGTAGTGATCCCGGACATAATCCGCCGAAAATTCATTGCTCGCCAGAATTTCCAGGCGTCCGCCGCTCCGCTCCCGACCCAACCGCAACGGCTTGAGCCACATGTCGAACACTCGCGGGGCCACCTGCTCCTGGACCACGGCCAAAGCCGTTTGCCAAATTTCCATCATTTCCATCGCATGCATCGTATTGGCCGGTCTTCCATCGTCGATTTCATCCAGGGATATGAGGTCCATGCAGGCATCACCATAACATGAACCGACCCACAGACGCTACCGCCGACCGGCGGGAATCATAAGGATGAAGCGTTGCGGCAAGGAATGAATCCCATGAAAACACCGGGATCGATACCGCTCCAAAAGCGTTTCAAACCATTGAAAAAAAAGAGGGGGTCTGGGGGATTCCTCCCCCAGGGTTTTGATCCTGAAGCCAGTCGGAGGGGCCGACTGCCATCACCCGCACTTGGAATAGCCGCACTCCAGACAGGTATCACACCCATCGAGGCGGGTCACGGAAAACTGTCCGCATTTGGGACACTGGGCATTGCCCAATCCTCCCCGTTCCACCACGGCCTGACGTTTGGCGGCCAGTTCGGGAGAGACCTCCTGGGGCTGGATCATCCCGATTTTCATCAAATGGCGCTCGATGCACTCGCCGATCTCCGCCACCAGACTGGGCATATATTTTCCGCCGGGCTTGAAATAACCACCCCGAGGATCGAAGACCGAACGCATCTCCTCCACCAAGAAGGTGGCGTCTCCCCCATGGCGGAACACCGCCGACATCACCCGCGTCAAGGCGACGATCCAGGCGAAGTTATCCATATTCTTGGAGTTGATGAAAATTTCGAACGGACGCCGCCGACCGTTGACCACGATATCGTTGATGGTGACATAAAAAGCGTGTTCGAACAGGGGAGTCTTGATCTTGTAGGTACTGCCTTCCAGATCCTCCGGGCGACGCAGCACCGGCTGCAACTGGATCACCTCGGCCATCGATTTGGAATCGACCGGATCGGATTCGGGTTCCGGGGCCGGGGGGGGCGGAGCGGACTCTTCCCCCTTTTGGGTGGAGACTTCGAATCCCACGATTTTATTTTGAATTTTGACCGTCATCACACAAACTCCTTCTTAGGCATGACCAGCATCCGAAGTCGGAATTCAGGAAGAATCACACCCAATCCAGACAGCGCATTGAAAAAAAAGAGCCTGGAGGATTCATCCCCCAGACCCCCTCTTTTTTTTCGATGGCGGGAGCCTCGTCAGAGCTTGCCGTAATAGCCTTCCTTCAAAGCGTCGTAGAGATTGGCCGCCGTATGGATCTCTCCATCGTATTCCACCTCCTCATCTCCGCGTAACTCCACGCTCTCCCCATTTTCCAACGTGAATCGATAGGTGGTATTGGCCAGATCCTGATTCTTCACCAATACCCCCTGAAACGCCTCCGGATTGAATCGGAACGTGGTACACCCTTTCAACCCGCTCTCGTAGGCCTTGAGATAGATATCCTTGAACCGGTCGAAGGGAAAATCGGTCGGAACGTTGATGGTCTTGGAAATGGAAGAGTCGATCCACTTCTGGGCCGCCGCCTGAATCTCGACATGATCCTCGGGCGCGATGGCACTGGCATCCATGAAATTATCCGGAAGTCTGGCCTGCTCATCGGTGGCGAAGGGGTCGGCTTTGGGATTGATCAGGGCGCGATAGGCGAGCAATTCATAGGAGAAAACATCGACCTTCTCTTTGGTCTTGCGTCCCGCGACGATGACATTGCGCGAATATTTATGAGAAAAACTCGGCTCGATGCCGTTGGAGCAGTTGTTGCCGAGCGACAGCGCGATGGTCCCGGTGGGAGCGATCGAGGTGTGATGGGTGAACCGGCACCCATGTTCGGCGATCCGGCGGCGCAACTCCGCAGGAAATTGCGCCATATAGTGGCTGTATTGCGCCAGCAACACCTTTCCCGGCACGCGATCTCCCACCCGGATGCCATCGCTGCGCATGCGGGGACGCTTGGCCATCATCACCTCATCCACGGTGAACAGATCCTCCATGATCGGGGCCGGACCTTTTTCCAGGGCCAATTCGACGCCGGTTTCCCAACCGACGATGGCCATCTCGCGGGAGACCTGTTCGGTGAAGCGTACCGAAGCGGCATCGCCATAGATCATGTTCAGCATCACGATGGTCGAGCCCAACCCCATGAATCCCATCCCGTGACGCCGTTTGTAGGCGATTTCGGCGGCCTGGGGTTCCAGGGGCAACCCATGGATTTCGACCACATTATCCAGCATACGGGTAAAAATCCGCACCACTTCCCGAAAGCGCGACCAGTCGAATGCCGCCTCGGGGGTAAAGGGTCTGATCACGAACCGGATCAGATTGATCGATCCCAGCAGACAGGCTCCATGCGGAGGCAGGGGCTGTTCGCCGCAGGGATTGGTGGAACGGATCTCCTCGCAGAACCAGTTGTTGTTCATTTCATTCACCTTGTCGATGAGAATGAACCCCGGTTCCGCATAGTCATAGGTGGAGGTCATGATCAGATCCCACAGTCGCCGGGCGGGCAGACGACGATAGACCCGACATGCCACCTCTCCTTTTTCGTTGAGGCGATAGGGCGGAGTGGTCACCGGCCAGGGGCGGTAGACCAGACGCACCTCGGGATCTTCCAGCTCCAGGGGGTTGGCGGGAAAGATCAAATCCCA
>JADGBU010000028.1:0-3795 GCA_015231295.1 Magnetococcales bacterium
ACCCGCCGACCACAAACGATGCAAGCCCGCCAGCTCGGCATCGTAATGGGTTTCCCCCCGCGCGCCCATCAACCGGGCCACCAGAGCGGCCTCCTCGGCAACCGGAATATCGCTGGTTCCGGCGCACAACACCCCCACCAACCCCTCGGCGGCGATCCTCTCCGCCCCCGGACGATAGAGACATCCCGTGCCGGGAGCCCGCTCCAACACCGGAAACCGCGCCCGCAACCGCCCGATCCGCTTGCGACTCACCCGGGTGATCAACAACGCCCCGTCCCGACTCAAGGCGCGCTCCACGATGGTTTCCAAATGGTCATACCGTTTGCCCTCGGCCAGCACCACCTCGGGAAAACCATGTCGCATCCGTCGCTGCGTGTCGAGACGGGCCACCACACTCCCCGCCTGATGACACAACTCGACCGGGAATCCCTCCAGATGCCCCATGGTTTCATCCACCGTGGCCCGTCCTTCGGCCACCGCGACCAGCAAAGCCCGCATCCGTTCAGGGGTCATACTGTTTGAACTCCACCACCGGGGCCAGATTCTCTCCGGTCGCCTCGGCCAGAAACGGCGTGAGATGCTGTTGCGTCTGCAACAGCGACCACCCCTGCCGACGCGCCACCAACACCAGATCCTCGTGCTCCAGACGCCACACGCCTCCGGCCTCCTTGGCCCGGATCGAGCCCCAAGGGGTTTTCAGCACCCGCTCCTCCCGAGGCAGAATGAAACGATCCACCTGAGCCACCCGAACCCCCAACGCCGTGGTATGCGTCAGAATGAGCCGCGAGATCGGCTCCTCATCCCCCAACCGTGCCACCACCTCCAGCCGCACCCCCGGACGCCCCTTTTTCATGGTCATGGGGATCAGGGCCATATCCAACGCCCCGGCTTGCAACAAACGATCCCACAACGGACCGAACCATTCGGGATTCATGTCGTCGATGTGGGAGGAGAGCACCACCACCCGTTCCCGTTCCAGGTCCGAGGCGCGGGACTCCTCCTTGTGCTCATCGCAGGCGAGAATGCGCAGCAGATTGGGCCGTCCCGGCAAATCCCGACTGCCCAGGCCATAGCCCACCCGATCGACCCGAATCAGATCCGGCGGACCGTAGCGTTCGGCAAGGGTGACGAGAATGGCCGCTCCGGTGGGTGTCACCAGTTCCGCTTCCACGGGATCGGGACGCAAGGGAGCCCGATGCTTGCGCAACAACTCCACCACCGCCGGAACCGGAATCGGCATGCGGCCATGATCGCACTGCACAAACCCGGAGCCTGTGGGCACCGGAGAGGCGGTGACGCGACTCACCCCCATCCGCCAGACCGCAAAGGCCGCCCCGCAGATGTCGATGATGGCATCGACCGCGCCAACTTCGTGAAAATGAACCTGTTCGACGGGAATGCCATGAACCTGGGCTTCCGCCTGGGCCAGATTGACGAAAATCGCCTCGGCACTTTTTTTGACCGGATCGGGCAATTCGGAGGCGCGGATCAATCCCAGAATGGGAGCCAAGGTGCGATGCTGTTGATTCTCCTGAACCACCCGCACCTGGGCATGAATCCCGCGAATCCCGCCCCGGCGACCCCGTTTCAGTTCCAGGCTCCAGCCGGGCAATCCCAGCGTGGCCAGTCCGGCGCGCAGCACCTTGGGATCCAGCCCCAGATCCAGACAGGCTCCCATGAACATGTTGCCAGAGATTCCCGCTTCCAGATCGAGATGCAGGTGCATGGGTTCATAACCTCAGAACACGCAACGCGGCAGTCATGAAGTGCTCCATCTCCTGAACCATGACCTGACCAAACAAGGCCATGGTCAGCCCCATGATGACGAAGCCCACGATCTGGGCGATGGGCATGGCGACAAAAAACACCTGAATCTGCGGCGAAGCCCGGTTGATGAGTCCCATGCCCAGATAGAGCAGTTTGGTGACTCCGATCACCGGTGCGGCCACCAGCAGAGCCAACTGGAACATCCGCACCAACAACTCGACGCTGCCACGCAACAGATCTTCCGAATGGGGCAATCCGCCCCCGAGGGGCAGGGTGGTGAACGAACGGGCAATCCCTTCCAGAAGCATATGATGCCCGTTGAAGCCCAAGAAGATCATCATGGCCGTCAGGTAGAGAATGTTGGTCAGCACGCCTTCCTGAACCCCGGAGGTGGGATCCATCACCATGGCCATGGAGAGTCCCATCTGAAAGCCCATCAATCCGCCCGCCACCTGCACCGCCACCAACGCCCAGTGAACCAGCATGCCGAACACCGCGCCGATGATCACTTCCGAGATGGCGGCATAACCCATGGCGAGCGCGCTCCCTTTGCCCTCGCCGGGCCAGGGGGAGACCAACGGATAGATCACCACCGTCAGCGCGACGAGCAGCAACGCCTTGATGCGACTCGGACCCGCCGTGCGGGAAAAAAAAGGGGCCGAAAGAAACAACCCGGAGAGCCGGGAAAAGATCAGAATCAACCGTTCGATCTCGCCGGTGGAAAGACCAAACAGATCCAACAGGGCCGAAGGCTCCATGGCGTCGCTCCCGGAAGGCTACAAAACCATGCGCGGAATGGTGTCGAACAGCTTGGCGAAATAATCCATGATCGTCTCCATCATCCAGGGCAAGGTGAGAGAGAGCGCGAAAAAGGTGGCGAGAATTTTCGGGATGAAGGTCAGGGTCATCTCCTGGATCTGCGTCACCGACTGAAACAGAGAGATGATGATACCCACCACCAACGCGGTGAGCAGCATCGGCGCGGAGATCAACAAGGCAATCTTGAGAGCCTCGTTCACCAGTTCCAGAACCGTGGTCACAGGCATGGGGCGGTGCTCCGTATCGTGAAGGATGGGGCCGGGGAGTGACGGAAACATGTTACTCCAAAGCCGGGGCGATGCCAAGCCGGACCCGCGTTCATGAGCGGTCCAGGGATTCGCCGTGAATCGCCTCGTAGACCTCGAAGACCGAAATGGCCATGGCGGCGATGATCGGCCCGAAAAAAAGTCCGAGAATGCCAAACTGGATCAGGCCGCCAAAGGTCGAAAGCACGGTGAACAGCGTATAGTTCAACACATGGAGTTCTCCGCCGCCCTGTTCGCGCTGCTGACTGGCCAACCAGCGCATCAGGATCGGACGCATCACGTTGTCGATGAGAAATCCCGTGACCAATCCCCCCCACAGCACCAGAAACAAAGCCTGTCCGTGATGTCCCTGCCAATGCAGCACATAGGCCGTGGGTGCCCAGACCACCAATCCCCCCACCACCGGAATAAACGAAGAAGCCGCAATCGCCACCCCCAGATAAAACCAGGGAAGCCCCATGAAGGCCGTCACCAGCGAAAAGGAGAGTCCCTGCAGCAACGCCACCCCGAGCGTGCTGATGGTCAACACCGTGGCCAGGGCGGAAAACCGTCCGAAGAGGATATCGTCATAATCGTTGTTCAGCGGCGAGAGCACCTTGAGATGACGGGTCAACACCGGCCCATCCCGATAGAAGAAAAACAGCGCGAACACCACCAGCAACAGCGAGGAGAAAAAAGCCAGGCCATTGTTGGTGATCCCCTTGAAGACAAACAACAGCACCATGCCGATGCTCTGTCCCACCTGGGCCCGATGCTCTCCCACCCAGGCGATCAACTCCTCGCGGGGATACTCCGGAATGGGTAAAGTGGAAAGAATCGAACGCAATTCGCCGCTCAGGTCATCCGCCGTGGCGAAGGCGGCGAACCATCCCTGAATCTCCCGCGCCAAGGTGCCCGCCTTGATGGTGGTGGCCACCAGCAGATACAAAATGGGACTCACCAC
>JADGBU010000028.1:3805-27282 GCA_015231295.1 Magnetococcales bacterium
AAACATCAAAACAGTCATGATCAGCGCCGGTCTGACCGATTCATTAGGCAAGCGCGACTGAATCCGCAGGTAGATCGGATAGGTCGAGGAGGCCAACAGGGCCGCGAGGAACAGACCGGGCAAAAACGGAGCAAACAGCCATCCCATGCCGACAATGGCCAACAGCAGCAAGGTCAGCAGGAATCCTTCCTGATAAGGATGATCCACGTCGATCATGGGGCTTGCGGTTCCTGAATTACTTTAATTATTGACAGACTCTCCACGGATGGAGAGCCACACCACGGAAGACCATCGAGACTCAAGGAGAAGCTCATGAACATGTTGCGCAATGCCTGCTTGACCCTGTTGTTGCTATCCGCACCCTATTCCGTGGTCTGGGGCGACGAACCGGGTCGGGTGACTCCCCAGATCGCCAAAACCGCCTCCAAGGTGAGCATGCCCGCCGCCAAGAAAGAAGGCTCCCACGCGGCCCGAGTCCAGAAAGACAAGGAATCGGTGCGAAAAATCGTGCTCGCCAAGAAAATGCAGCGTCAGGCGGCCAAAAAGGTGGACAAATCGAAGAAGGCCGTCAATAAAAAAGTGTCGAAAAAACCGACCCATGCCGCCAAACGGGCCAGCACGCCAGCCATTCCGGCCCGTTTGGGCATTCGCACCTGGAGCTTCCCGGAAACCGCCTCCGAACGGAGCAACAAAATCGCCGAGTTGAATGCCCGCATCAAAGAGGCGGAAAATGCCTATGACGCCGAAACCGGTAAATTGCAGAAACTTCAAAAACAAAGCAATTACCAGGCCAATCCCGTGGCGGGGGCCAAGGGTCAGACACCCGCCGGAACCGGAGAGGCCGCCGCCGCTCAGCGTCGTCTCAGCGAACTGATGTCGCATTTGAACGAACTGCATCGGCATCGCAACGAGGTCTCCGATCTGGTGTTCCTCAAGAGCGTGCGCGATTGATCCACGGCGCGGGGGGCCGGGGCGATGCCGAAAGTCAGAATCCCATGGGCTTCGCCCCTGGACCCGACCAGGGGCCATTGGCCCCTGGACCCCGGTAGTGACAGGCCAAGGCTTCCCGCGCCGCCCGCATCGCCTGAAGCAATGCCTCGACCCGCTGCTCACACCGATCGGGGAGTGTGTGACGCGCCTCATCGGCCAACGCTTCCGCCAAGGCCGATAAAGAGGCCATCCCCAAATGGGCAGCACTGCCGGAAATGCGATGCGCATGATGGGAGAGCCGCACATGATCCCGTCCGGCCCACGCGATTTCCATCTCCTGGCGCGTCTGGGCTTCAACCTGTCGGAATTTTTCACAAATCTCTGCAAAACGATCCTCTCCGATGGAGCGGCGCATCCGTTCCAGAATCCCGGCATCGATCACCGGATTGTCGGATCGGGTCGTGCCCTCCTCGGGATTCGGCAGGGTGTCGAGCAGCGCGCCGCTCCAGGGGTTGGCCAAGGCATAACGCAATCGGTTCAGATTCATCGGCTTGGTCATGAGGGCACCGGCTCCGGCTTCCAGGGCAGCGCGCAACCGTTCCGGAGCCGCGTCGGCGGTCAGCACCACAATCGGCATGGTGGCCCGTTTCGCATCCGGCAACGCCCGCACCATGCGAATGATCTCCACGCCGTCACGATCCGGCAGCCGCAGATCGGTCAGCAGCAGATCCACCTCCTGACTGCTGAGCAACGCCAGAGGATCCTGCCCATGGGCGGGAGTCACCACCCGATGGCCATCATCGACCAACAATTCGGTCAGCAGGGCACGGCTCACCGGTTCATCCTCGATGAGCAGAATCACGCGCGAAGCACTCCGGACAGAAGAGACAACACGATCCCCGGACTCTTCCAGCCGCGTGGCGGTGGGACACACCAGCGTGAATTCAAAACAGCTCCCTTCCTGGGGCAGACTCTCCACCTGAAGGGTGCCTCCCATCGATTCCACCAGGGTCTTGCACAGCGACAGGCCCAATCCGGTGCCGCAGGAGCCCTCCGTCGCAGGCTCCCCGCCCAGCACGAACGGCTCGAACACCCTCTGCCGCCGCTCCGGCGGAATGCCGAGGCCGGTATCTTCCAGCGAAAAATGAATCCTTCGTCGTTGCGCATCACCTTCCAGCAGTTGCACCCGCGCCACGATCTCGCCCTGTTCGGTCAGGCGATTGGCATGGATCAGCAGATTCAGGAAAATCTGCCGCAAACGCGACGGATCGGCCATCACGGTGCCGATGGCGGCATCGCCGAGGGCTTCCACCCGATTGCCCCGTTGGCGCGCCTCCTCGTCGAACCCGTGCACCACCTCTTCCACCACCCGACAAGGATTCATCGCCACCGGGCGGGTCTGACACAGCCCCTCCTCGATCCGGGCCAGATCCAGCACCGGCAGCACCGGAAAATCGATTCGCACCATCTCGCCGGGAGCGATGCACGGAAAGAGCCGAACCCGCAAAAGATCGAGAATCGTTGACAACGGCATCTGTCGGGTGATTTGTTGATGGATCAGGATCGCCTCCACCACCGGATCCTCCACCTCGACCCTTTCGAAGCCATCGGGGATGATCACGCCCAGGCACTGGCCGCTCCCGATCATGCCCATCGGAGACGTTTTGGTCAGAACGAGGATCTCGCGGAAGGGAGGCGGAGAAATGGTTTCAAACGCAAGCGAAACGGTATCGTCGATGGTGCCTTTGCCTTTCCACTCCCGGAGCAAGTCGCGGTCGGATCGTTCGCTGGATGGAGGCATGATGATCTCCCGGATGAAGAGTCGGACAGGATGGATCGCACGATTGGGATGGCTGCTCCTCTGCGGTCTGGGAAGTGCCACGCCGGTTGCGGCTCAGGAGTCTGCCACGCCGCTGGCGCGGCTGTTCCAGCAACCGACGGGCGAGCGGGACGGCTCGGGTCGCGGCGACAAACTGGCCCGCGTGCTGGCCGAACATGCCCGGCTCAAACCGCCGCAGTGGCTGGACGATCTGGAGTCGATCCGCAAGTTGTCGCCTCTGGAGCGGATGCAAGCCGTTCAGGAGCGGGTCAATCAACGTATCGTCTTTCGGGACGATCCGGAAAATCGGTGGCAATCTCCGGCGGAATCCTATCGCGGCGGCGGGGATTGCGAGGATTTTGCCCTGGCCAAGCTGTTGTTGCTCCAGGAGAGCGGCTTTCCGGAGCATCGATTGCGCCTGGTCACGCTGGCCCCGTCGTCACCGGATGGGGTGCATCATGTAATTTTACTCGCCTGGGTGCAAGAGAAAATTTATGTACTCGACTCCCCCAAGCGCACGCCCGACAGTCGGGTGGTGACGTTGGAGCGTTATCGGGATGCGGGGCGGCCGGTGGTCTGGGCGGGATGGCGCGGCGGAGTGGTTGCGGGGCTCGGTTCCGGAGCGGTTCAGGGATTCGCGGAGGCGACCGGGATGCCGAAAGGCGCGACCCGCTTGATCTCCTACCGTCACTTTCCCCTGAAGGAGAAGCTGGTCCGCATCGCCGCCGATTGGCTGGTGATTCACCCCTGGGAGCCGCCGTTGACCCCGAGCGAGGTGGAACGGTTGCGGCTGTTGCGTCTCTACTATCACGATCCGAGCCCGGAAAATGGTCGGGCGATCACCAAGTACGAGGCGGAACGGCTGGATGCGTTGCGGCGCATCCGTCAGGCGTTGTGAGGGTCCGAAAGCGCGTTCAGCCCGGAGCCTGACACAACGGCAGATACCAGTGATCCGGATTGGGCGCGATGCGACCCCGTTTCGCCAGCTCCAGCAGACAGCGCAGCACCACATCGTAAGAGTGATGGCAGTAGTGCAGAATCAGCGACAATTGAATCAACCGTTCATCGTCGAGGGGGGCGGGACGGAGAAAATCCGCCACATAGACCATCTCCGCCACCAGGAGTTGATTGAAGGGAACATAGGGATCCTGATTGACGAGCAACGGTTTCACGCACCACTTTTTGATCGAAAGAAAAGCGTGCGGAATCAGCCCCATGGATCGCAACAGCAGATCCAGCTCTCCCTGCGTGGCCTGATCCCGGTACAAGGGAACGAAAGACACCTCCAACTGGACCACCGCCACCCGGGACAAGCTGTCGCGACCATGTTCCAGCACCATTTTTTCGGAGCCGCAGGCGTTGATCTTCAGATAGTCGATCGGGGCGAGTTCCGGCAGATCATCCAGGCGTCTGGTCTGGACCGGCAGCCGTTGCCGCACCTGGGTCATGTGATCGAAGAGTTGAAACGATTCGCAGATTTCGGGATCGGGCTCCAGCAGACTGGTCATCACCGGAGCCTGACAAAGCTGTAACGAGTGCGGGTTGCCATCCCCCAGCAGCTCGGCGCGATAGCTTTCGTGGGGGCCTTTGCGTTGATTGAGCTGCTCCAAAGCCTCCGCTTGCGGTTCGAAGCCGATCAGACGCCCCTGTCCCAACGCCAGCAGCGGGCGATAGCGGGTGGTATCATCCTGGGGATTGGCCCCGATATCGATGATGCGGGTCGGATGTTCCGGGCGCAATTGGTCGATGAGGGTGGTATTCATGGCCTCATCAGGGGATGCGGACCAGTCGCAGGCCCAGATCGCCGAAATTGGTGCGCGGATCCCCGCCGTTGCGCTGCGTGGGACGGGTGAACTCCGGACTGCTCTTGACGCTCCCGCCCCGGAAGCCCCGCCTGGAGCCGTTGGGCGGTCCCTTGGGATTGGTTTTCGGGGAGGTGGCGTAATACTGGGGATCGAAGCGATCCGAAACCCACTCCCAGACGTTGCCGCTCATGTCGAAGAGTTGGAAGGCGTTGGGGGATTTTTGTCCCACCGGATGGATGTCGCCACGGGCGTTGCCGATATGCCAGGCCACCAGATCCGCGTCATCGCCGCCGCAGTAGCGTTGCCGGGCTCCGGCGCGACAGGCGTATTCCCATTCCGCCTCGGTGGGCAGACGGAACCGCTCCTTGCCCCGGGCGTTGAGCTTGTTGATGAACTGTTGCGCCTGTTCCCAGGTGATGCCGTTCACCGGACAGTTCTCCCCGCAACTGTTCAGCGAGGAGGGATTGTGTCCCATGACCGATTCCCATTGGCTTTGGGTGACTTCATACTGGCTCATGTAGAACCAATCCACGCACACTTCGTGCTTGGGGGACTCCTGGAGCATTTCGTCGGAGCCCATCTGAAAACAGCCCTGGGGCACGATGACGAATTTCATGTTGAGGTATTTGTCTTCGCTGAGAAAATACCAGGCCATGACCCCCAACCAGATCAGGATGACAATGCCCAGAAGCCACAACAGGGGGCGGCTGATCCGTTTGCGTTCGGGAGTTTTCGGGTTGGGGGCTCCGGACGCACGGCTCAGGAAAGGATCGCAGCGGGGACAGTAGGGGGGAACTCCGGGAACCGGAGGGTCGCTGTCCGGAGAGGGACAGGGGAGCTCCCCGCCGCAACGGGCGCAGAAATAGGTATCATCGGGATGAACCTGTCGGCACTTGGGACACTCCATGGCTGATCGAATCCCCTTGCAAAACCATTGAAAGAAAAGAGGGGGTCTGGGGGATTCATCCCCCAGGGGCTTCGCCCCCGGACCCCACCAGGGGCCAATGGCCCCTGGACCCCGATGATGATCGAATCATACAGGCCGCTTCATTTGAAGTCATCCGGTTTTTTGGACTCCGCGACGGGAACCGGAGCACGCCAGAGCCCTTCGCGATTCAGACAGCCCCAGGCCCAGCGAATCCATCCGAGCAACGCCGACGCCAGCCACAGCGACCAGACCAGCATCAGCACCCGATAGGCGACGATCGGCAACGAAATCACCTCGACCTCGGGCCACGCCTCGCCGATGCGATCCTGAAACCAGTTGAGCGTCCCTTGATGAGAGAAATTCCCCTGAATCTGCATATCCGGATAGCCAAGCAGACCATGCCGGAAAATCTCCTCCAGGGAGATCATGGCGGCCAGCGTCCAGACGAGCAGAAAGAGCTGTCGGAGATTGAACCGCCAACGACTGGCCACCTCCGGGTAGGCACCGCGCCAGCCCATCAGCAGAAACCAGCCGACCAGAATCGCGGCGGGCACGACCTTGACCGTGCTCAATCCCACGCCGAGCAGAATCCAATGAACGCTGCGCATCGGCAGCCAGGAGATGCGACCCAACCCCAAAGCGAGCAGCACGATGCCGACCAGCGCGCCCCAGTAAAGCACCGCCGGTCCCATCGTCGGTCCCCGCAGCCACAGAATCCAGCGATCCGGGGGCAGATGGATCCGGGTGGTGACGTTTACCCCGCCAAGCCCCAGTTTCGGCCCTTCCGGCGCGAGTCGGAAATCCATCTTTTCATTCTGCCGCCAGGTCAGCTGAATGTTCCGCAAACCCGGAGAGATCGGCAGGGTCAACTGTCGCCCATCCTGGCGGAACGGCTCTTCCCGCCCCTCCACCTTGGCGGAGAGCAGCTTGGCCGACTCCGGAAGCTGAATCGCATGCTGTCCCCCGTGACTCGCCCGCAGGGTCATCTGCAAAGAGGCGTCCAAGGCCTGTTCGCCGGGCCTCATCTCCAGATGGGCATATTCCAGAGTCAGGCTCGGACCGGAAACCCCCGCCGGACGCAGAATGGTCAAGCGCACCTCTTCTCCCGGCCAGGGGTGCCATTCGGGTTGATGCCACCCCTGATCATTACGGAGCGTCGTTACCGGAATCCCTTCCCGGATCAGATGCCACATGGTGCCGACCCGCACCCGCCACAGCTCCCGCCAGGTGTGCTCACGACCGGCTTGCAGGGTCAATTTCTCCTGGATTTTCAGGGTGGAGTTCCATTGCAGCTCCTCGACCCCGGAACCAAGCTGAATCCGGGCCTTGCCCTCTTGCACCCGGATGCCGCTGGTGGTGATCGACTCCCCCTCCATCAAGGGAAACGCCAGGCTCACCGCACCTTCGCCACGGGTCAGGCGGCGAATCCGGGTTTTGATGTTCCAGCTCAATCCCAGGGTCAGGGTCCGTTCCACCTCCAGATAGGGTGGCAACAGCAAGGCCGTGCTCATCTCCTCTTCCGCTTCCTGCGCCTCCGGCCCCCGGGTCTGAATCCGGCGCAACTGCAACGTGGAGTCGATGGTGCCGTTGTCGTGGATCCCTTCCACTTTCCAGCTTTTGCTGTCGCTGCTGGCCTGACCGGGCTTCAGGGGCAGGACGAGTTGAACCGCTTCCCGTGCCGGTAAAACTCCTTCCATCATCACCTGATGAATCCCCGCCGGGAGATTCAACCACAGGGTGCCCGATCGCTCCTCGGACGGATTCAGACGGCGCAACTCCGGAGCGGGTTTGCCATCCATCAGCACTTCGGCGGGCAGCCACTGCCCCGCCTGACCCGGCAAGGGAACCACCACCTCGCTCTGGGCGTGCAACTCCAGATGCAGTCGCAACCGCTCCGCATCCGCTTCCAGCCGCAGACGGTTCAAGGTGACGCACTCCGGCAGGCATGAGGGAGGCTCCAGCAGTCGCGCGCTCAAGGTGTCGAGCATTTTCTGATCCGGAATTTCACCCGCCTCCGCCATCCCCGCCGAACCGCAGAGCATCAGCAGAGCCGCCGCCGTCGCCCCCACGCTCCGACGGCCCGGAATCCGCAGAAATCCGGAACTCTGCAAGACCCGTCCGAGCAGAGCCAGAATCAGGAGAATCCGGGCCACGATCACCAGTCGGTTTCCCCAGGGAGGCAGCAGATAAAAATGCAGAAGTTGATCCCGTTCCACCGGACCGTTCCAGCTCAGATCGAAAGAACGCCACGTCCACAGCGGAATGCCGGGACCGGTCTGAACCACCGATTTGGGATCGAGTCCGGTCAGTTCGGGGCGATAGGCGGCCTGATTGGCGTGATCATCCCCGGAGGAGGCCACCGCGCTTGAGTAGTCGAGCATGGCCGACGAACGGGCCACGCCCAAGCCGGAGGCGCGTTTTTCGGGCTGATTTTTCGCCTCTGCCGGGATGGCCTCTTCGCTTCGTTCCGGTTTCTGGGCCTGGGGAGCCGCCGGCGTGGCGGCTTCTTTTCTGGACGGGGGGGCTGGCTGGACCGGCGGACTGGGCGAAACGCCAAAGGCGAGTTCCAATTGGGGATGCAGCCCCTGACGCGCCTGATTCACCACAAAAGGCACCATGGTCAGCACCAGCAGCACGATCGAACCCAATCGCCAGCCGTTCAGCAGGCGGGCGGGCCAGCCACCCGCCGGAACCACCTGCAACGCCCCCACCGCCGCCATGATCGCCAACAGATTCCAGGACAAAGAGGGAGCCTCGGCGTGGATCACCGTCATCCCCACCAGGGCGATCGCGCCCCACCATCGTCCCCACAGCCGCCCGGCGGCCAAGGAAACCACCATGACCAGAAACAGATCCAACAGACTCCATTGACCAATCCAGCTCTCATGGACCGAACCCATCCCGGAGGTGTGCAGCAATTGCCATCCCGGCGGCAGATTCAGGACGCCGCTGACCTTCTGGAAATCCTGATTCCAGCCCGTGGCCGGGATCACGCCGCCGTTGCGAGGCATCCGGCTTTCGGCCACCATTTTCACCTGACGCTGACGCAACTCCACGCCGCTCAACCCCGCATCCCCCAGACGGGTGATGAATTGATTCTCCCCGTCGATCATCACCCGACCCAACGCCATGGGCGGATTCATTTCCACTCTCCAGGAGCCGATCTCCTCGCCCTGGATGTGATCCTGAATGGTCCACCCCTCGCCGGAGAAGTCGAGCCAAATCTTGCGAAACAGCGTCATGCGATCCGGAACCGGCGCGGACTCGCCCCGTTTCTCCTCCACCAGACGCATCCGATCCCCGGCCCGCATCCGATAGGCCGGATACTCCCGCCACTCTTTCGGCAACTCGGTCTGACGGGGATCCACCGCATCCACCCCGGCGATCGCCACCATCCGAATGCGATGATTGGCCGCAAAGGCCCAGGCCTCCTCCTCGGGCCAGGGTCCGACCCGCTCCTTGGGTCGCGCGATGGCCGACACCGGACCCGGCAGACGCTGTTCCATCTGAATGGTCCAGACCCCTGGCCGGGTCTGAATCCGCAACGTGCCATCCGGTTCCATCCGGACCGGCAGCGGGGATTCCAGTTTCAGGGGAATCCAGCCCTCTTCCAGCGCGGGGGGCAGCAGCAGTTCACGGGGCTTGCCCGCCACCTTCAGTTCCAGCCGGGATTCCAGCACCACCGGCACCCCATCCCGTACCAGCCGATGCACCGTCAATTCCAGACGATCCTCGATCCGCTCTTTATTCTTTTTGGGGTGCAGCCACAAGCGACCCTCCCCATCCGGGGCGGCCAGGGGAAGCGCACGCCCATCCACGCTCAGGGTGATCAGGCCGGTTTCCCGAGGAATGCGTAAAAATTCCGGCAGGCTGGCATAGCTCCACTCGCCGCTGATGCCGTGATTGCCCGGAGCCAGCCACAAGCCCGGCACACCTCCCCGGGCGATCACGACGGCGGGCTTGTCGTTCACCTTGACCTCTTTGGGCCAGCGTTCCCCGTCGCCGGGCAGGGGGAGCCAGGCCGGATTTCCCGTCACGCGGGCCTGGAGCGTGAAGCGTCCCTGACTCTTCTCCAACTGAAGGGCGAGTCGGGATGACCAGGCGCACCAGCGTTGCGCGGCGTTGTCGTGGGCCATGGGACAGCGGCTCTCCTCATGACCGTGGAGCACCCAGTTGACCCAGGGCTTGAGGGGTTCCGGAACCTGATCCGGAGAGAGAGCCGCCTCGCTTCGCCCCGCAGGCAGCGCGATCAACCAGAGGATCAACACAATTCTTGCCAAGAGAAACATATCGCGACTCCGTGTTGTCGGTTGGATCAGGGGATGTCCAAAGTGCGAATGATACGGACCAGCGGCGCGGCGGAAGCCCCCTCCCGTTCCAGCGTATACTCTCCGGTATAGCGTCCACTGGGCCAGGAGTCCCGATCCTTGGGACGGGGTTTGCCCAGAAAGCGCATCGAGCGGGCCTGATTCTTGGTATAGGTCCGGCTCTGTTTGGCCAGAACGGTCCCGGAAGGGGCGATCAGACGCATATTTTCCCGGTCATCGGTCCGGGCTCCGAAAATGTTGACCCAGAAGATCAACGCCTTGGCCGAGGCATCCAGCGTGAGATCCGGGGGGTCGGCCACCCATGCGATATCCGGAGGGGTGTCGGAGAATCCCGAGGAGAGTTCACCGCTGGCACGATACGCTTTCAGGTGCTCCCAGGCCTGACTGCTCCAGAGCGGAGAGGCACTCTTTTTTTCCGGATCCGGCGGGGAGAAGGGATCGACGAATTGACCGTTCCGACGAATCTCGAAGTGAACATGGGGAAATTGCGCCATTCCGGATTGTCCGATCCAACCGAGCCTCTCCCCGGCCCGGACCTTTTGTCCCGGTTTGACGATCACGCTCCCCTGACGCAGATGACCATATTGACTCTCCCACCCCTGACCGTGATCGATCACCACGCCGTTGCCCGAGAGTCGTTCCCCGATCGCGCTCTTGTCGATGGTGCCCGAGGCCGGTCCATCCGCCATGCCGTCGCGCACGGCCTTGACCTTGCCATCCGCCGCCGCGATCACCGGCACTCCGGCACGCATCTCCCGGAAGGTCTTGACGCGAAAATCGGTGCCCCGATGACCGTCATAGGTGAGAGAGCCCTGATGATAATCGATGGCATTGGGGCCGGGGTCGTGATCCACATGGTTCTGGATCCAGCAGCTTTCTCCCAGGGTGCAGGAGACGGGCAGATCGAAGGAGGGGGCGGATTCGGCACCCCAGGCCGAAAAGGAAAAGCCTCCGGCCAGAGGAAGAAGTATCGAAATCAACAAGGAGAGACGCAGACGTATCATGGTGTTTGGCATACCGGATCGGGATCGAGGAGGATGACAGGGTGTTTGGAAGCATATCACGAAATCCGGGCCCGAGGGGAAATGGTTTGTGCGGATTGCGCGGATGTCCGGACAAGAGACTGGACGCCCCAAGATGAAATGGGGTATAATCAAACGGTTGCGATCCACCCATTCTTGACCGGACCGGGAGAAAACCCACGATGCGCGCTTGGTTGATCGGTATGTCGTTTGTGACGGGGTGTTGGGCCACCACGGCAGTCGCCGGAGAGATTCAGGCCAAAGAGGGGTTGTACGATCTGACCATTCAGACCACGCTGCCGGGCATGCCGATGCCGGCGCAATCCTTGCGCGAGTGCATCACCGGCGCGGATCTGCGGGATCCGAAAAAGTTCATGAAATCGGTCGGTTCCGGCAACGACTGCACCATGCAGGATGTCCGCCAGGAAGCCAATAGACTCTCTTTCAAGCTCTCCTGTCCCCGGGAGCAGGTCTCCGGACAGGGGGAATATCTCTTTGCCAACGATCAGTACACCGGCACCATGAACATGTCCATGCCCAATCCCGGCGGACCCGCGATGAAAACGGTCATCAAGACGACCGCCAAATGGGTCGGTCCCTGCAGCAAATAATCCCCCAGGATCCTCTTGCTTCCGGGAAAAACCGATGCTCAAAGATTATGTTCAACCGACCGATTCCTCCGAGAGTTCGGAAACCGAGTTCATCGAGAAGCACTGGACGGCCATCTGGCAACGCACCGCCGACGACCGGACCGGCGGAGATGCGGTGATGGACAAAATGGAAACCCGGATCCTGCTGCCCTATCTGCAGAGCTTGCCCAAAGAGGCGCGGGTGCTGGATGGCGGGTGTGGTCTGGGAGATTGGACCATGGCATTGCTGAATCGGGGATATCAGGTCACCGGCATTGACCTGAGTCAGCAGACCATCGAAAAATTGAAAGAATATTTCCCGATGGCCGATTTCCAGTCGATGGATATCCGCCACATGACCTTCGCGGATGACAGTTTTGATCTCTATTTCTCCTGGGGGGTGTTCGAACATTTTGAAAATGGCATGCAGGAGTGTCTCGCCGAGGCGATGCGCGTGCTCAAGCCGGGCGGACGCCTGATCATCTCCGTACCATTCGACAATCTGCGCCATTCGATCCGCAACGTGCTGATGCCGATTCGGAATCAGCCACAACCTCAGAAACTACGATTTTATCAATGGCGTTTCACGCAGCAGGAGTTGTCGCTGCAGATGACCCTGGCCGGTTTTGCGGTCGAAAAAATTCTGCCGATCCACAAACGCCAAGGCGTACAGCGTATGCTGTTTCACGACTTCGGCCTTGCGGCGCGTGGGCGTGTCAGCCGGAAATTGACTCCGCTGCTCGAACCTCTGCTGCCGGGCAAGGCCGTGGCGCACATGATTCTGGCGGTGGCCCAAAAGCCGGAGTGATACTCCCCCAACGGGGTCCAGGGGTCCATGACCCCTGGTGGGATCCAAGGGCGAAGCCCTTGGAAGAGATACGCAGCGGGAAGCGGGCGCGCTCCGACAGCATCCTCCGGCAGACCGCCCTCGACGGAAGCATAAAAAAAAAGCTCAGACCAAAGAGTCTGAGCTTTTTTTTTATGCTTGGCTGGGCCGCCAGGATTCGAACCTGGGGATGCCGGAATCAAAATCCGGGGCCTTACCGCTTGGCGACGGCCCAGTGTTGAAAAAAGATTCTACCTGATTTCGCAGCGACAGAAAAGGGACGATGAACAATCCAAACACAAACCATCACAAGATCCCCAGAACGGGGTGATCATTCAAAATCGTCCCGCTGAAAACAGACCACTCCGGATGCTCTGCCGTCACCCGTCGTACCGCTGCCAACGCCGTGGCGGAATCCGGGAACAGTCCGAAAACCGTCGAGCCACTGCCAGACATCAACGCCGCCCGCGCGCCCGCCTTCAGCAACGCGGACCGGGCCACCGCCACGGTCGGGGCGAGTTCCAACGCGGGCAACTCCAGATCATTTTCCAGCCACGACGCGGGATCCGCTCCCGCCTCCGACAGATTGACCGGCGCGCGCGCGCGTGGAAAGCGTCCCGCCAACTGCTTGAAAACCGTCGCGGTCGCCAATCCCGCCCCCGGAAAAACCAGCACCAACTCCCCGCGCACCGGATCGTTCAACGGCTCCAGACGCTCGCCGATCCCGGAAACCCAAGCCGACCGTCCCCCGAGAAAAAAGGGCACATCCGCTCCCAATTTCACCCCGAGTTCGATCAGGGCGTCCAATCCCCGGTTCACCCCCCACAACCGGTTGAGGGCCAACAGGGTCAAGGCCGCATCCGAGGAGCCCCCCCCGAGTCCCGCGCCATCCGGGATCTGTTTCACCAGCTTCATACAGGCTCCCCGGGTGACTCCAGCCGACTGAGCCAGGAGATGGGCCGCCCGCCACACCAGATTCTCTTCCGGAGCGCACGTCACCGGGGGATCGCAGATCAACGTCAACCCTTCTGCGGTCGGCGTGATCTCCAGGCGATCGAACAGCGGAAAAAAAACCATCAAGGATTCAAGCAGATGGTATCCATCCGCCCGTCGCCCCACCACCCGTAACACCAGATTCACCTTGGCCGGAGCCAATCCGCTCCAGGTGGCGCGATCGGCGGGACCGGTCGTCACCGCTCCGGCTCCAGGGGACGGGAGAGAGAAAACCCGGAGCGAATCGCCTGATCAAAAGAAGAGTCCGCCGGACCCGAGGCGGGAAAACGCCAACCCTGAAAGCTCAATTCAAGACGCACCGTGGGTTTTTCCAGGGTGATCACCAATCCTGCCGGCATCCGCAGGTCGGCGGATTTTCCTTCCGGCAGCTCCGGCCAGCGGTAGACCACCCGATACGGCGCGCCCTTTCCCTTGCCGCCGCCGCTGCGCTCCAAAAGCCGCCCGTGGACCGGATCGAGTCGCAACCGTTCTCCATCGCGCGTCATGACCGTCACGCCATTTTCGTCCAGCGGAAACGGACCCGACGAGGACAACCCCGCCGCCCGACCCGTGATCACCTGAAAAAACCGCTCCGGCGGAATCGGCACCCCCAGCAGATGGGCCATCCCCGCCGCATTGGCCGGGACTTCCAACACGCTGCGCCGTTCCGGATCCACCCAGCGTACCCGATCGCCCCAGGCCAGCAGCTCCGCCGCCACCTGTCTGAACGGACCATACGCGCGCATCCGCACCCGCTCCCGGCCACTGCCCAACAGATCGATGCGATTGCGTCGGCCCTGTTCCGGGGTTTCCATCTCCAGCACCCCTTCCACCGACCAATGCACCGGACCCTGCCGACGGGCCTCCTGATCCGCCAGATATCGCTCGACGATCACGCCGCCGGGCACCTCTCTCGCCCCTTCGGGGGGAGACGGCAGCCACGCGCACGAAGCCAGCAGCCAACCGGCCACGCCTGCGGCCAGCCAGCGGACTCCCCAGGCACGGCGCGAGCCGTTCAACGACTCTCGCCTCCCGGAGCGGCTCCGGTTTTCTCTCCGCTCCGCTCCGGAATGGCGGGAGCGATCGATTTCGGGCCCGCATCGCCGGATTGTCCGGTGCGTTCGATCTTGACCCGCAACGCCTCGTTATTGGCATCGAGTTCCAGAGATTGACGCCAGACGGTCAACGCCTCCTTGATCCGACCCGAGGCCGCCAGCACATCCCCCAGATGCTCCCGAATGGTGGGATCCTTGGGTTCCATGCGGACCGCTTCCCGCATTCGGGTCAAGGCTTCGTCGATCCGGTTCATGCGGAACAGCACCCATCCCATGCTGTCGAGGATGAAGCCGTCACCGGGGGCCAGTTGCGTGGCTCTTTGGATCAGCTTGAGGGCCTCGTCGAGCTTTTCGTTCCGATCGGCCCAGGTGTAGCCCAGATAGTTGAGGGCATGGGCATCTTCGGGATTCTTGTCGATATATTGACGCAGATCCTGTTCCGCCTCGGGCCACCGTTTCAGTTTATCCAGGGCCATGGCGCGATTGAACAGAAACCGGCTCTGATCCGGAGCCAGGGTCAACCCCTTGGAGGCGGCATCGACCACCCCGAGAAAATCCTCTTCCTGCAACAGCACCACCGTCAAGGCCAGCAACACCTCGACCCGATCCGGATTGGCACCGTTCAGCTCCCGCAGGCGGGCGATGGCCTCTTTGCCTTTTTTGTCGAAGGCGTCGAGAAAGGCGAGACGGATCTGGGCCTCCAGATAAAACGGCTCATCCCGTTTGATCGGCTCGTAGGCGATGCGGGCATCCTTGAAGCGATCGAGGGCTTCCAGAGTTTGACCGATGTAATAGGCCACGCCGCTGGTGCCGGGGCGGGCCGCCTCGGCGAGGCGCAACTCCTGCAACGCCTCTTCGTAGCTGCGCTGACTCATGAGGATCAGGGCCGAGGTCAGACGGGCCTGAACGCTGCCCGGCGACAGTCGGGCAATGGTGCGGAACTCTTCCAGGGCGGCGGCGCGATCTTCCTGGGTCAGCAGCAGCCGTCCCAGACGGCTGTGGATGGTTTCGCTCTCCGGGTTGCGCGCCAAAAATTGCCGATAGATGGTCTCCGCCTCCCGGGGACGATCCAGCTCTTGCAAGGCGGCCCCAAGGGCCAGCACCGGTTCGAGTTGATCCGGAGCCTGCTTGCGGGCCTTGCGGAAGAACTCCAGCGATTTTTTGAGATCCGGCAGATAGACATAGGCGCGCCCCAGGGCCAGATTGGCTTTCCAGGCCACTTCCGGCTTGCCGAACAGGGGAGCCAGTGCGATTTTGGCCCGCGCGGGATCTTTCAGACGGCCCAGGATCTGGGCGAGCAGCAGCCGCGCCGAGAGGTGATCGGGATGTTTCTTGAGCAGAATTTCGTATTGAGTGGCCGCTTCGGGAAACTTGTCCAGGGCATTGAGCAGACCGGCCAGCAGCAGGCGCGCCTTGACGTTTTCCGGATCCAGATCGACCACCTCCTGGGCGTGGCGGACCGCCAGGGCCAGATCGCCCCGTTGCGTGGCCAGATGGGCGACGATCAGGCGGGCTTCCACCGACTTGGGATCCCCTTCGGCGACGCGCACGAAGGCTTTTTCGGCCTCATCCCAGCGGCGATCTCCCATCATCATGTGGCCGAGCACATAATAATAGTAAACCCCATCGGCATTGGGCTTATCGCTCTGCGGGGGATCGCCGGGACGCGGCGCGGAGGCCGTATCGGAGGCGGGACGGGGCGGCGCGGGAGCCTGCCCCTGATTTTCTGCACGCGGGGCATTCGGGGGCGATTCCGGAGTCACGGGCCCCAACGCCACGCATCCGGCCAGTCCCAGCCCGATCACCGGTCCCAGCCATCCCAGTCGGGCCCTGCCCACGCACCCGAAGCCAC
This sequence comes from Magnetococcales bacterium, assembly GCA_015231295.1. Lineage (GTDB taxonomy): Bacteria > Pseudomonadota > Magnetococcia > Magnetococcales > Magnetaquicoccaceae > Magnetaquiglobus. The sequence continues at coordinate 19,993 of JADGBU010000028.1, forward strand.
CCAGCAATCGTCTCATCACACCATGCCTCCGCCACCGGCGACCCTGCCCCAATCGCCAGAAACCCACGATCGCCCCCTGAAAAAACACGTGCCCGCTGCACGCAGCACGCGCCAACGCGAACCCTTGGAATCAAGGGTTTTGCGCATCCAGGATCGATCCATATATTTTTATAATGATTTCAAGGTAAACGCCGTGAAATGACCGCCATGAACCATCGTGCGGGAAAATCCTTTGCGACCCATCCACAAACAGGGTATCACACTTCTGGATTTCTTTCCAGAGGCTCTTTGAAGAAGCGCAAAAAATCAATGCGCAACGTTTCGATCCCGATCCATGCGATCGATCTCGTCCATCAGCGACGACAGATCCAGACCATACATGCGTGCCACATCCGCCAGGGTATCCACCTGAGAGGCCAGACATTCACCGCAATCGATCCCTCTGCGCGCCAACAGGGCCGCCAACCCCGGATGCTCTCGCATCAATTGCGCCATGCTTTTGCCCACATCCACGCCACTCATGTTGTTCACTCCTCTTTTTCCAAACCGGGTCGCAATGCCCTCCCGCCCCCTCTCCCCGAACTGTCGCGCTTTCATTGTGCCACTGTCGCACCGGTCAAGGCAACGTCAATCCCAAGAATCCCGTTTCCCGCCGTGCGATCGCGGACCCGACGCGCTTTCGATCCATTTCCCATGGAAGCAACCCTTGCGCTTCCGGTCAGAATATGCGATGCTTGTCTATTGAATTGGCTTAATTGGACTTCAACCCTCTTCGCCGTCTCCCGGGAGAGTATTTCGTGACAAGAAAATTGACTCTGGAGGGGAAACCCCCTCAAACCGGCTACAAGGTCTCCCATTCCCACCGGAGAACCAAACACGCCTGGCTGCCCAACATCCAGAAACGCTCTCTGTTCAGCATGGCTCTGGGTCAAAGCTTCTGCATGAGCCTGCCCACCGGAACCATCCGTTCCGTGGACAAAGCCGGCGGACTGGACAACTTCCTGCTCCAAACCGATCAGAACACGCTCAACGAACCCATGCGTCGCCTTCAGGCCCGCATCCGCGAGCAGATCAACCGCAATCCGGAAGCCAACTGAATCCAGAAATCGGAAGCCCTGGCTCCCCATACCTGACGTACCCTTCCCATCGGGAGCGCGCGTCAGGTATGGGGATCCATCTTCATCCGCACATCCCCCTCAAAAATCACCGACGCGCCTGCACCATGACGCTCCAGGGATGACCCCCTTGAGAGTCTCGATATTCCGTTTCCGTTGGTGATGATTTTTATCGTTATCGGTTCGACGCCACGGCCCGAGCCCCGCCAGGGGGAGTTCTCCCCCCTGGACCCGTCCTCATTTACAAACCGCTTCCGAGAAAATAGGGCATCAATCGGGTGCCCGGATCGAAGGTCAGCGAGGCGGTTTCGAGCAACGTTTCGTCGTAGGCGGTATTGGCGTCCGGCGTGATGCCGTGACCATACAAAGCGAACGGCACCGGACCCGGATCATGCGTCTTGGTCACGAGTGGCGTGGGATGATCCGGCAAGGCCAACGCCCGGAACGGTCCCCGCGCCGCCAGAGCCTCCAGCACCGGCCCCACCAGACGGGCATCGAAATCCTCGATCGCCTTGAGCTTGTAATCCATCCGTCCCGCATGTCCGGCCTCATCCGGCGATTCGACATGCACGAACATCAGATCCCGCTCTTCCAACCCTTTCAGACAGGCTTGCGCCTTGCCTTCGTAATCGGTATCGATCCAGCCGGTGGCTCCCGGCACATGCAGCACGTCAAACCCGATATGGGCCGCGATTCCCCGCATCAGATCCACGGCGGAGATGATCCCGCCGCTCTTGCCGAACCGCTCCCGGAACAACGGCAGCACCGGCTTGCGCCCCTGTCCCCACAACCAGATGGAGTTCGCGGGCCGTTTGCCGCTGGCCACCCGATCCCGATTGACCGGATGATCGGACAGAAATTCCCACGAAGCCCGCATCAACGCCTCGATCGGTTCGGCATCGATCCCCTCGGGCAAGGCTCCGGCGATCGGACGATCGGTGATGTCGTGAGGCGGACGACTGATCAGGCGGTCTCCCCCGTCCCGCCAGACCAGCAGATGACGATAGCTCACCCCGGGATAAAAACGAAACCGATCCGAAGCGAGCTTTTCGTTCAAGGTGTCGATGATGCGGGCGGCTTCCGCCGACGAGATATGCTCGGCGGAAAAATCCTCCATGATGGAGAAATCGCCCCCCAACGTCACCAGATTGCACCGGAATGCCACATCGTTCGGCCCCAGATCGACCCCCATGGCCGCCGCTTCCAGCGGGCTGCGTCCGGTATAGCTCTGGGTCACATCATAGCCGAGCACCCCGAGATTGGCGACATCACTGCCCGGATAATAGCCATCCGGGGTGTTGAGCGACCAACCGCCAACCCCTTCCCGAACCATGCGGTCGAGATGAACGGTACGAGCCGCCATCAGGGGGGTTCGGCCATCCAGGGCCTCCAGAGGACGGTCACTCATGCCGTCCCCCAGAAAGATGACATACTTCATGGCAGACTCCGGTAGATGCAAAACTTCACAAAAGAGGGCCGGATCTACAGCAGATCCTTGACCACTTCGCGCTCTTGACGCAACTCGTCGAGCACTTTTTCAAACTTGGTCCGTCCCCAATCCGACATGGTGAGACCCTCGACGATCTCCCATCCCTCTCCCTTGACACGCAAAGGATAACCGAAAATCAACCCCGGATCCACACCATATTGACCCGCCGACAGCACCGCCGCCACGAACCAATCTCCGGCGGGAGTGGGCTGACGGAACGACAACAGATGATCCAGGGCCGCGATCGCTCCGGAGGCCGCGCTGGAGGAGCCTCTGGCCTTGATGACCACCGCACCACGGGTCTGCACATCGGGCACGAAGGTATCCTTGAGCCAGCTTTCGTCGGTGATCATCTCCGACAGCGGACGGCCTTGAATCCGGGCATTTTCGAAGTCGGGATATTGATTGTTGGAGTGATTGCCCCACACCGCCAGATTGGTGACATCGGTGACGGGCACCTGGGCCTTGTTGGCCAGCATGGTCTTGGCGCGGTTGTAATCCAGGCGCATCATGGCCGAGAAGCGATCTTTGGGCACATCGCTGTTGCTCATGGCGATCAGGCAGTTGGTATTGCAGGGATTGCCCACCACCACCACCCGCACATCCGAGGCGGCCCGATTGAGCGCCTTGCCCTGCCCCACGAAAATGGGACCGTTGACCCGGATCAGATCAGCCCGTTCCATGCCCGGTCCGCGCGGACGGGATCCGATCATGAGAGCGGCGTTGATGCCATCGAACGCCTGTTCCGCCTGATCGGTCATCGTCACGCCGGTCAGGGTGGGGAAGGCACAGTCATCGAGTTCCATGGCGACCGATTCCAACACCTTCATCGCAGGCGGAATTTCCAACAAGCTCAACTGAACCGGCTGGTCCGGGCCGAAAACGGCACCAGAGGCCAGACGAAAAATCGCACTGTAAGCGATTTGACCGGCGGCACCGGTCACCGCCACACGAATCGGATCTGCCATGCTTTATTCTCCCTAATCGCGAGTGATGGAAGGTGATCAACGTCACCTTGGCTCCCCTAAAATGACTCAATGAGCAGGCGGGTGCAACCCTTGCCAAGCGCGGAGGATCAAAAGGGCTTATCGGGACCGCTCCAACGCCTGATCCAGATCGGTCAGAATGTCCCGGAGATCCTCCAGACCGATGGAAAGACGGACCAATCCTTCGGTGATTCCGGCGGACAGACGCTCCTCATGGCTGAGTTTGGCATGGGTGGTGGTGGCCGGATGGGTGGTCAAGGTGCGTCCATCGCCCAGATTGGCGGTGATGATGGCCAACTCCAGCCCATCCATGAACCGATGCGCCCGCTCACGACTTCCCAGGTCCAGACAGACGATCGCCCCGAAACGACGCATCTGACGCCGCGCCAACTCCCGTTGCGGATGATCCGGCAGGCCGGGATAGAGCACCGCCCCCCCCAGACCGGGTTGCGCCGCCAGATGGGCTGCCACCCGTTCGGCGTTGTCGCAATGGCGATCCATGCGCAGCGGCAAGGTCTCCAGCCCCTTGAACAGCACCCAGGCGTTGAAGGGCGACAAGGAGGCTCCGGTATTGCGCAGCATCGGATAGATATGATCCATCAGGAGTTTGCGGGCTCCGGCGATCACGCCGCCCAGCACCCGCCCCTGTCCATCCATGTATTTGGTCGCCGAGTGGACCACCAGATCGGCACCCAACGCCAGGGGTTGCTGCACGCACGGCGTGCAGAGCACATTGTCCACCACCACCCAAATGCCTTTATCCCGGCCCAGACGGGACAAAGCCTCCAGATCGACCATCTCCAGGGTGGGATTGGCGGGCGTTTCCAGGAAGAACATCCGGGTAGCCGGGGTGATCGCCGCCTCCCAGGCGGAAAGGTCGGACAACGCAACCCGACTGACGCCGATATTCATCCGCTTCAGCAGGGTGTTGGCGATGTTGGTGGTGGAACCGAAAACCGATCGGCTGATCACGACATGATCCCCAGCCGACAGCAGAGCCAGAAAAACCATCGTGATCGCCGCCATGCCGCTGGCGGTGGCCACGGCATGTTCGGCCCCCTCCAGGGCCGCGACCCGCTCCTCGAACAACGCCACCGTGGGATTGGTGAACCGACTGTACAGATTGCCCGCCTCCTCTCCGGCGAAAACCGCGCGCGCCTGCTCGGCGGAGTCGAAACGAAAACTCGACGTCAAAAACAGCGGTGGACTGTTCTCTCGTTCCGGCGTGGTCTCCCGACCGGTATGCAAGGCGATGGTGGCCGCTCCGAAACCTCTGCCCTTCACTCCCGCTCCCCTCTCCATGACACCCCTCCCCCGTGCTGTACGCGCTCCTATGTTCGGTCTTGCGACCGGCGTTCTTTCCTTTGGATATTCTATGCCCATCCCCTCCGAAATGAAAAGCCCGTCCTCCCGCCGGACAAAATCCGCGCCGACAAACGACCCGAAATCAACGCGAAGATCCAAGAAAAAATTCAATATTATAATTTTTAAAATAAAATCAACACGAAACCCCGAACACGGACCACCCACCCCAACCCCAACCGCGCTCCCTGGCCACACGCCGCGCTCCGCAAAACCGCCCATCCCCCGCCGCATGCGGTTTAGCAATGGATCCGGATGAAAAAATCGCCTATACTGTCACCGAAAAAATGAGGATCCACCCTCTTGGTTCCAGGAGCCGTTTCATGTCTCAGCCGCAGCAATACCGTCTCGTGACGCGCAGCGATTTCGATGGCCTGGTCAGTGCCATGCTGCTGCGCGAATTGGGCATCATCGACGACATTCTGTTTGTCCAGCCCAAGGATATGCAGGACGGCAAAATTCCCATCACCGAACGGGACATCATCACCAATCTGCCCTATGTGCCGGGTGCGCATCTGGTTCTCGACCACCACGCCAGCGAACTGGAACGGGCCGGTGACACCCCCGCCGCCAATCACATCATCCATCCCAACGCCTGTTCGGCGGCCCGGGTGGTCTACGATCACTTCGGCGGCAAACAAGCCTTCCCCCAGATCAACGACGAAATCCTGACCGCCGTGGACAAGGCCGATTCCGGTCAGTTCGAAGAGGATGACATCCTCTATCCCAAAGGATGGATGCTGCTCAATTTCATCATGGATCCCCGCACCGGGTTGGGACGCTTCAAGGAGTTTCGCATCTCCAACTACGCCTTGATGATGGATCTGATCGATTATTGCCGCCGTCACACCGTGGACGAGGTGCTGCAACTGCCGGATGTCCAGGAACGCACCACCTTCTATTTCGAACAGGAAGAGCTTTTCAAGACCCAGATCCAAACCAGCACCAAAATACACAACAATCTGGCGGTGCTCGATCTACGTCACGACGACATCATCTATCCGGGCAACCGGTTCATGATCTACGCCCTCTATCCCCAGTGCAACATATCGCTGCACATTCTCTGGGGTCCGACGCGCAAAACCACGGTTTACGCCATAGGCAAATCGATCTTCAACCGCACCTCCAAAACCCACATCGGCTCTCTCTGTCTGCAATTCGGCGGCGGTGGACATGCGGCAGCAGGCACCTGTCAGGTGCCCACGGATCAGGCGATCGCCATCCGCAAAGCCATCGAAGCCCGCATTCTGGCGGATGGATGAGCGACTCGATGATCAATCGGGAGCATACCACACCCATGACGAGGGTATTCCAATCGACCCTGCTCGCCGCGCTGCTGCTGGCCGGATGCGTCACGCTCACCCCGGAGCCCTCCTCTCCCCCCCAGGAGAATACCGGCACTCCGGAAAACGCCGCCTCCGCCCAGGAGTCGAAACAGACCGCCCGGCCCGGCAAGGGAAACCAATCCCCTCCGGCGGTTCCCAAACCGACCCCACCCCCAAGCCATCCCTCCGTCGGCAATCCCGAAAAGCTCATCGGCGCCACCGGCAAGGAGTTGATCGCCCGTTTCGGACAGCCCAACATGAGCATGGATGTCACCATGCCCGGCCATATCACCGCCGAAGGCTATCTGTACTATCCCAAAGAGGGAAAAGGGTGCATCCACACCTTCCTGGTCCAGCCGGACAGCGACAAGGTGATTCACTACTTCTGCCAGTGACCGCCCGCATCCCCTCCTCCGGAGTTCTACGCCCCCTCCGGATCCGGAGCGCACCCGAACGGGTCATTCCCTGCTTTTGCCCGTGATCGGCACCACCTCGCTGCCCGGAGGACAGGGGGGAGCGGTCAGATAGGAGGTGCCATCGGCCCGCCAGCACTGCCGCAAAGTCTTGCCCTGCCCCGAACTCCGGCCCCCATCCGCCGGCACGCCCCTGCCCTCCGGACCGTTGCCCCCGTCCGGACTCCTGGCCACCCCTGCCTTGCCCCGATCCGGGCTCTTCCCCGCGCCGGAAGGTTTGCCGCTTTCGGAACTTTTTCCTGCCGGGAGCGGGCCTCCGGCCTGACGCGACGCGCCCTCCGGACTCATCCGATCGACAAACGGCGGAAATGCGCCCTTCGGACCCGAATCCCCTCCCGCCAGCCGTGGAATCAGCAACTGCCGCTTTTGGGGATCGATGCGCCAGGCTCCGAGCTGCTCCAGCACCGGCGTGCCCAGCAGCGGCATCCCCTTGGCCGGGGTGACGGTGACCGAAACATTTTTCACCTCCCGACTGCCGATGCGCAGCGCGTCGAGACGCGCCACGGCATGATGACCGCTGGAACCATCCGCCATCGTGGA
>JADGBU010000307.1 GCA_015231295.1 Magnetococcales bacterium
GACAGATTTTCAAGCCCACCTTTGCGGTGCGCTCCCGGCACGCGGGCTCGATGAATGCCCTGGCCCTCTCCCAGGATGGCCGATGGCTGGCCAGCGGCGGCGGCAACGAGGCGGCGCAACTGTGGAATCTGACCACCGGACAGCGGGAGTTGGATCTGCGGGGGCATGCGGGACCGGTGATGGCGGTGGCCTTTGTGCCGGGTTCCCGGAGTTACGGTCCCGTCGCCAAACCCGCCACCAAACAGGCGGCGGCGCGCAAGGGCTTCGTGGTCAGCGGCGGAGCCGATGGCGAGGCCCGGTTGTGGAGTGTGGTTTCCGGAGAGACGGTGCGCCGGTTTCGTGGCCACACCGGACCGGTGACGGCTGTGGCGGTCACGCCGGAGGGACAGACTCTCCTCACGGCGGGCGATGATGGCCAGATCAAGGTGTGGAATCTGGAAGATGGGGCCCTGGTCCGCACGTTGACGGGTCATGCGGGGGCGGTGAAAACGTTGCAACTGGCCCCGGATGGCAAGAGTCTCGCCTCGGGCGGGGCGGATGGCTCGATCCGGGTGTGGAATCCGGCCAGCGGGGCAATGGTTCAGGAGTTCAAGAGCGCGGCGGGCGCGGTGTTGTCCTTGGCCTGGAGTGGCGACGGCAGCCGGGTGGCGGCGGGCGACAGCAATGGCGGCGTCCGGGTGCAGCCTCTGAAGGGGGGCGGCGAGTTGCTGATTCCCGCCAAAGGTGGTGCCATTCGCGGATTGGCGATCCGTCCCGACAACAGCCAGATCGCCACGGCGGGCACGGATGGCGTCATTCGTTTGTGGTCGCTGCGCGATGGCGCGCCAATCAAGGAGCTGTCCGGCCATCAGCGGGATGTCAATACCCTGATCTTCGGAGAGCAGGGGCGTCTGCTGCTGTCGGCGAGCCTGGATCAGACGGTACGCGTCTGGCGTCCCGAAGCGGGCGGGGAGATTGCCCGACTGGTTTCGATGCGCTCCGGATGGGCGGTGGTCTCTCCGGATGGCCGCTTCGACGGCACCCTGGACGGTGCCCTGGAGGATCGTCTCGACGCCATCCAGTGGACCGGCGATGGTCTGGCTTTTTCCGTGGATGGTTTCGTGGAGAAATATTATCAACCGGCGTTGCTCGGCAAGCTGCTGGCCCATCGGGACAAGAGCGATCCCAAGGCCCCGAATGTCACCGAAGGGTTCATGCTGCCGCCGAAAATCGGCGAAATCGCCCGTCCTCGTGGGGTCGTGACCCAGAAAACGGTGGAGTTGCAGATTCCGGTGGAAGATATGGGCGGCGGCATCGACGAGGTGCGTCTCTATCACAACGGCGAGATCGTCGATCTCACCCGTGGCCGCAAGGAGGGCTCCGGCGACGACAAGACCCGTGCGGTGGAGAAGGTCAACTATCAGGTGGATCTGGTCAACGGAGCCAATGTGTTCCGCGTGGTGGGGCTGAGCGGAGATCGCATCGAGGGCGAGGCGGCCTCCGTCACCGTCACGCACGACGCCCCGGAAGGAGATGCCCCGCCCCAGTTGCATGTGTTGACCGTGGGGGTCAACGCCTACGCCAATCCCGATCTCACCCTCAACTTCGCGGTCCCGGATGCCAAGGGGATCATGGACTTCTTCATGCGGGGTTACGGCAACCTGTTCCGCAACATCACCACCTATACCCTCCACGACAAGAACGCCACCCGGGCGGATATCCTCAAGGGATTGGGCGATCTCCAGAAGGTGCCCGCCAAGGATACGGTGGTGATCTATCTGGCCGGTCACGGCGAAACCCTGGAGATGAACGATATCTGGTACTTCCTGCCCCAGGATATGCCCGGCACCGCCGAAAGTGAAATCCATGCCAATGGTGTTTCCTCCACGGTGCTCAAGGAGCTGATCTCCCGCATCTCGGCTCACAAGGTGATCCTGCTCATCGATGCCTGCAAATCCGGACAGGCCATGGATGCCTTCGTGGAGTTCAAGAATCAGAAACCCATGGCCACCCTGTCCCGTTCCACCGGCATCCACATCGCCACCGCCACCACCGGCAGTCAGTTGGCCAACGAACTGGGCAGTCTGGGACATGGCATCTTCACCTACGCCCTGTTGCAGGGACTCGGCGGCAAGGCCGATGTCTTGCCCAAGGACAGCAATGTCTCGGTCGAAGAGATTCTCGCCTTCGCCAAGGATCAGGTGCCGCAGCTCAATCAGAAGTACAATCTGGATGCGCAGAATCCGGTCATCAACTCTCGTGGCGAAAATTTCGTGATCGCCAAGCCGACAGGCAAATAAACGTATACGCGCAAGGGGTGGGACACCGTGGGTCAGACAGCGAAAATTCGGGAAATTCCATATAATTATACCTCGTTTTCCGATCGGGAGATCGTGATCCGTTTTCTCGGTGCCGAAACCTGGGAAACCCTGGAAACCTTGCGCGCCAAACGGGAAACCGGTCGCTCGGCCCGCACACTGTTCGAGATTCTCGGCGATTTGTGGGTGGTTTCCCGCAATCCGTTTCTGCAGGAGGATCTGCTGGAGCATCCCAAACGGCGCGACGCTCTGCTGGAAAGCATGGATCAACGGATTCAGCTCATCGTGGATCGGGCCAAGGGCAATCCGCTGGTCTTCCGACTGGTGGAAAAATTGAGAGAGGCGGTGCAAGCGTTCGGGGATTGGTTCCCCCGACGGGAGGCGATGCGTCGCAAGGCCCGGCACGCCTTCGCCCGGATCACCCACGAGGAGAATATCGATTTCACCCCCATGGCTCGCGTGGCCCACATCACCGATGCCACCGACTGGCGGGTGGAGTGTCCGGCCCTGGTGCTCAAGCCCGATCGCGAAGAGGAGGTGGCCCCCCTGGTCGCCCTGTGCGGCGACCTGGGCCTGCCGGTGATTCCACGGGGTGGCGGCACCGGATATA
>JADGBU010000029.1 GCA_015231295.1 Magnetococcales bacterium
AATCGGTGAAACGGAAATCCACGAAACGGACATCGTGGGTTTCGATCATGGCCATGGCATTGCGAATCGCGTCTTGGTCTGACATAGAGTATGAACCTTTCAAATCTGGGGGTGGATGTATAACGAAACCGGTTCAAGATGGATTGAAACCAACGAGCCTGTGAAAAATCAGTCGATATTGTACCCTCTTTCGTCGTGCAGCACCAAGTCCAGTCCTTCGGTTTCCTCATCTTTGGAAACCCGCAGTCCGACGAACAGGTCGATTGCCTTGAGGATGATCACCGTCAACACACCGCTCCACAGCAGGGTAGCCACGGCACCGACACACTGCACCCACACCTGGGACGCCATGGTGACGCCCTCCGGATATCCGACCCCGCCCAGCGAGGAGGAGGCGAAGACACCGGTGAGGATGGTTCCCAGGACTCCGCCCACGCCGTGGACCGGCGAGACATCCAGGGAGTCATCGATCTGGAGTTTGCGTTTGACCAGTTGGGTGGAAAAATAACACAACACGCCGGCGATGCCACCGATGATCAAGCCACCCAGGGGACCGATATAGCCCGAGGCGGGGGTGACGGTGCCCAATCCGGCCACCATGCCGGTGACGATACCCAACACGCTGGCCTTGCCGTGACGAATCCACTCCACGATCATCCAGGCGACGGAACCGGCGGCGGCCCCCATATGGGTGGCCAGCATGGTCATGCCCGCCGAGCCGTTGGCTCCCAGGGCACTGCCCGCGTTGAAGCCGAACCAACCCACCCACAGCATGCCCGCACCGGTAAAGACCATGGTCATGTTGTGGGGAGGCATCATGCTGGTGGGGAATCCCTTGCGTTTCCCGAGCATCAGGGCGGCGACCAGGGCGGCGACGCCTGCGTTGATATGTACCACCGATCCACCGGCAAAGTCCATGAATCCCATCCCGGCCAGCCAACCGCCGCCCCACACCCAGTGGCACAGAGGCAGATAAACCAGGGTCAGCCACAGCACCGTAAACCACAGCACGGCGGAAAAACGCATGCGTTCGGCGAAGCCGCCCACCACCAACGCCGGGGTGATGATGGCAAACGTAAGCTGAAACATCGAGAAAACCGTTTCCGGCACATCGCCTTTCAGGGTATCGGGAGCGATGCCGAGCAGCATGCCCTTGTCGAGGCCGCCGATCAGGCCATTCCATGCCCCCCCATCGCCGAAAGCGAGGGTATAGCCGTAAATCAGCCACAGCAGCGACACCACACAGGTGATGGCAAAACATTGCATGAAAATCGACAGCACATTCTTGGTGCGCACCAGGCCGCCATAGAAGAGTGCCAGACCGGGCAGGGTCATGAACAGCACCAAGGCCGTCGCGGTCAGCAACCAACCGGTATTGGCCTGATTGATCACCACCACGCCTTCGGCCCACCCGGAAACGGGCAGCATCAGCAGCATGGCCACGAAACTGTAAGAAAACAACCGAATAGAGTTCATAAGTCGATTTTCTGTTGGAAGTGGAAGCGACGACCCGGTTTGACCGGAACTGCTCATTTTCCGCAAGCTTTGTTCCAAAACGGACAAATCATACAACACATTGTTAATGATTGATTTTCACCAATCACGCCTCCGGAACCCCCAGGCGTACTGCCTAACAAATGAGCATTTTGTCCATTTTTTACACAACAAGCCCTCTTAATACGCACCGGAGCGCGACACACATTTTTTCCGCCCCCTCTTGCATCTGTCCAGGAAATGCCTATATCCAGCCATGGTTCGGCATGACAAGGAAGCAGGCCGAATCCTCTCATTTCGCTCCACGAACGAGGAAGGACTCAAGCATGACGGAAACCATGATCCACCTGTCCGGGGTGACCCGGCTGTTTGGCGGCGTCAAGGCCCTGGACCAGATCAACCTGGAAGTGCGTCGCGGAGAGGTGATGGGCTTTCTCGGACCCAACGGAGCCGGGAAAACCACCACCATGCGCATTCTGAGCGGCCTGCTGGCCCCCTCGGAAGGCAGCGTGGCCGTGGCCGGAATCGATGTGCTGGACCATCCGGTCGAAGCCCGCGCCCGCATCGGCTTTCTGCCGGAAAATCCCCCCATCTACGGCGAAATGACCGTCCGGGAATATCTCGACTATCTGGCCACCCTGCGACGGGTTCCCGCCGCGCGCCTCCGGGCGGCGGTGGAACGGGCCATGGAACGCTGCGGCCTGACCGGTGTGCAGGATCGATTGCTGCGCAATCTGTCCAAGGGCTACCGGCAACGGGCCGGGATCGCCCAGGCGATCGTCCACGGTCCGGATGTGGTGGTGCTCGACGAACCGACCGTGGGCCTCGATCCGATCCAGATCCGGGAGATCCGCGCCCTGATCCGGGAGTTGGGCGGGGAGCATTCGGTGCTGCTTTCGACCCACATTCTCCCGGAAGTGCGCATGACCTGTCAGCGGGTGGCGGTGATCCATCAGGGACGCATCGTCGCCGACGACACCCTGGAAGCCCTGGAAAATCGCGCCCAGGGCAACAGCATCCACTTTCTGCGCTGGAAGAATCCCCCGACTCCCGAGCGGCTCGAACAGATTCCGGGCATCTTCCACGTCACCCCGCGCGAAGATGGCTGGCTGATCACCGCCACCCCGGAAACCGATCCGGTGCCGGAACTGGTCCGGCTCTCCGCCGCTTCGGGCTGGGATCTGCGAGAACTGACCCAGGCGGGAGGCTCCCTGGAAGAGATCTTCCTGCACCTGACCACCCGTGAAGAACGCCCGGAAGAGGGCAGCGAGGAGCCATCGGCATGAGAGCCATCATCACCATCGCCCTGAGAGAGCTGCGAGGCATGTTTCACTCCCCCCTCGCCTGGACGCTGCTGGCGGTTCTGTTCGCCATCTGCGCCTACATGTTCAACGCCGGGGTGCTCAGTTATCAAATCCAGATGCTCGAATATCAGACCTACGGCATGCGCGGCGGCTTGCCCCTCACCGAACGCACCATCGCCCCAATGCTCGGCAATGCGGCGGTGTTGCTGCTGCTGCTCATGCCACTGCTCTCCATGCGGTTGATCGCCGAAGAGAAGCGTCAAGGCACCTGGCCCGCCCTGGCCTGCTCGCCCCTCTCCCCGATGGGGATCGTTCTGGGCAAATATCTGGGGTTGCTGCTTTTTCTGGCCATCGCCATCGCCCTGCTCGCCATTCCCCCCCTCACCCTCTACGCCTTCGGCAATCCCGATACCGGACAGTTCCTCGCCGGTCTGCTCGGTCTGTTTCTCACCGCCGCCGCGTTCGGGGCCGTGGGACTGGCCGCCTCCAGCGCGACCGACAACCCCAATGTGGCGGCGGTGATCTCCTTCGGGGTGCTGCTGATGCTCTGGATCCTCTCCTGGATGGGCAACGCCAGCGGCGGCCTGATGGATAAAATGCTCGCCTACTTCTCCCTGCTGAATCACTATCAAAATTTCCTCTCCGGCGTGATCAGCAGCGCGGATCTGATCTATTTCCTGCTGCTGTCAGCCGCCGGCCTGCTCTTCGCCCGGCAGAGACTGATGGCGGAACGGATTCAAGGTTAAAGCGACGACTGCCCAAGGATATTGACCACCATGAAAATGGACCGTGCCACCCGATTGAATCTCCGATCGCAGAACTTCGTCATGGGCGTGATCCTGACGATTCTACTGGCTCTGGCGGCCTACGCCAGCCACCGTTATCCCCTCCGTTGGGACTGGACCAAAGGAGCCCGACACACCCTGGCCGAACAGTCGATCAAGGCGATCCAGGCCTTTCCCGACGGGCTCACCGCCACGGTCTACATCCAGGAACGGGGCGAACGGCGTCCGCAACTCGAAGAATTGATGGAAAAATATCAGGCTCTCAACCCCTCCCTGACCCTGCGCTACGTGGATCCGGATCTGGATCCGGCGGCGGCCCGACAGGCGGAGGTGGCGGTCTACGGCACCGTGATCCTGAGAGCCGGAGAAAAAACCGAAAAAATCACCGAAGCCACCGAAGAGGCCGTCACCAACGGTCTGATCCGACTGGCCAAAGGGGGTGCGAAGACCATCCGCTTCATCAGCGGTCACGGCGAGCATCCCCTCGCGGAAAGCCCCGATGGCGGCTCGGGCAAGGATCGTTTCGCCCTGATCCAGGCCCAATCGCTGCTCAAGGGGGAGGGGTATCGGGTGGAGAGCCTCAACCTCGCGGAAACCGAAAAAATTCCCGAGGATACCTCGGTGATCGTGCTGGCCGGTCCCCGCAAACCCCTGCTCGACCTCGAAATTCAACGGCTCAAAGGATGGTTCGAGGCCGGAGGTCGGCTGCTGCTGCTGCTCGGACCGGGCAGCCCGGTGGGCGGACTGGAACCGCTGCTCAAGAGTCACGGCATCGCCATGCTCCAGGGCGTGACCCTGGATCCCGCCGCCCAGATGATCGGCGGCTCCGCCGCGACCCCGTTGATCAGCCGCTATCCGACCGATCACGCCATCACCAAAGGGATGAGCGCGGCCACCATCTTTCCCGACACAGGCGGCATCGAGCTGGAAGCCGCCCCCTCCGAAGGCAAAACCCCGCCCATGCGTCTGCTGGAAGGCGCGGCCCGAGGCTGGCTGGAAACCGGTGATCTCGCCTCGGGACAGGTGGAGTTCAATCCCGATCAGGATCGCAAGGGACCGATTCTCATCGGTGTGGCGGTGGAGTCGGGCAAACAGCGGCTGGTGGTGACGGCCAACTCCAATTTCATCGCCGACGCCTATGTGAGTGCCCTGGGCAATGCGGATCTTTTCCTCAACATCGCCCGCTGGCTGGCGGAAGATGAAAACTTCATCGCCATCAAGCCCAAAGAGGTCCAGGACGCGGGACTCAATCTGCCGGGCGGGGCGGCGGTGCTGCTCTTCTGGGGATTGGTGGTGGGCATCCCTCTGGCACTGATCGCCATCGGGGCCACCATCTGGATGAAAAGACGGCGGCGTTAAAGGAGGGAGTCGATCATATGTCCAAGGGATGGCGCAACAATCTGATTCTGACGGTGGTGATGTGCGCTGCCGCCGCCGGACTGTGGATCCAGGAAAACCGGGAAAACGCCCGCGACGAGGCCGACAAACAATCCCGCGCCCTGGGATCCCTCCGCAGCGCGGCGATCACCTCTCTCGCGTTCCGGGACGGCGCGGGAAAAACCCTCTCCTTGCAGAAGGAGGGCGATCACTGGCAGATCACCGCTCCGGCGCAGCTCCGCACCAACCACAAAGCGGTAACGGAGCTTTTGGAGACCCTCGACAAGCATTACGAGAAAAAAGCGGTCGATACCCTCACCGATGCCGCCGCATTCGGTCTGACCAGCCCGCAGGCCAGGCTGGAGGTCAAGGATGGCTCCGGAGGGTCGAGTCTGCTGCTGGTGGGAAACACGGCCCCGGCCAATCCCCAGAAACGTTATGTCGCCCTGGGGGAGAAGGGGCCGGTGGTGTTGATGGCCAACACCGATCTGACCAAGGTGATGCAGCGGAGCGACGATTTGCGGGATAAACGGCTCGCCCGGACCGAATCCCCCGATCTCTCCCGCATCGCCTTGCAACCGAAAAGCGGCGACGCTCTGCAACTGGCGCGGGGTGAAGGGGAGTCCTGGAATCTGGAAGCCCCGATCCGGGATCGGGCCGATGGCAACCGGATCAGTGCCTGGATTTTCGCCCTGTCCGGTTCCCAGGGTTCCGGGTTCCGGCAGGAGCCGCCCCAAGGCGATCCGGACTGGCGCGTGACGTTGACGCCCGCCAAAGGAGAGCCGGAGCTTCTGTCCATCTGGCGGGTCGGGGAAGAGCTGGTGGCCAAACGTCCCGGCGAGCCGGATGCGATGCTGCTGCCGAAATATCTGACCGAAGAGTTGAGCAAAAACGCTCTGGATCTGGTCGCGATGCGACCGGTGGAACCCAGGGATGGCCTCTCCACGCTGCGTCTGGAAGGGGAGGGGAAAAACCTCTCCGCCGAGAAAAAGGAACAAAAATGGCCCCGTGACGAGTGGAGAGAAATCGAAGATATGCTGGGCCGGGATGCCCTGCGGGGTGCCCTGCGGAGCGGTTCGACGCCATGGGTCACGATCACTCTGGGTCAGGGGGAGCAGGCGCAGGTGCTGACTCTCCATCAGGAAGAAAAGAGACTCCTGGTCACGCCTCCGAACCGTCCGATCTCCCTGGAGTTGACCCCGCTGCAAGCCGAAACGCTGAAAAAAGCCATTCAGGATCTGCTGACCCCTCCCGCCTCCTGATCTCAACGGCCTTCAGGTCGGGACCGCTCCGAACTGAAGGCCTTTTTCTTCAAAGAACTCCTCATCCTTTCCGGCCACGCGGACGAAAAGGGTCTCATGCATGAATGGACCCTTCACCGGAGTCGAGGAGTTTTGTCGCCATGAAAAAAGATCCCAACCTGGATGGCTGGATCTCCCTGGAGGAGTATCTGGTGGACGGCGTGCGCAAGCCGAAAACTCGTGTCGTTCACCCGGTTGGCAAACATCCGGGGAAGTTGCCCGAAACCTGGGTGGCCTATGACGATCATGTGTTGCGTGGGGTGCGCAAGGTGCGCGAAACCGCCAACGATGAGGCCTACATCGATCGTCTCAAGCCCGCCCCCCCGCCCCAGGAGGTGCCGGACGAAGCCTATCTGACCATTTTCGACGCCTTGCAGGATGTCTGGGCGGTTCCGGCGAGCAAGGGGGCCGTTTTCACCCGCCTGGCCATGATGAACATGGCGGATCGGGCCGACTGGTCGGCGGGACGGATCACGGAGACCGAATTCAAACGGCGGCAGGCGGCGATCGAAGAGATTCGCGTTCACTACGCGACGCGGGCCGAAGAGGCCACCGAATGGTTTCTGAATCATCGGTTTCGTCTCTTCGAGACTCTACCCGACGCCTGAAAAAAATCGCGGGGGCCGGGGGCGATCACCGCCCCCGGTGGAGTCTGGCGGCAACGCCTCCAGGGTTTTGACTGTCGCGCGCTTTCCACAGAGTTATCCACAGCCCATGTGGATAACCCTGTGCATGAACGGGCGGCAAACGATTCACCGGAAACCGGAGCGGCGCGCCTCTCCACCCGCCACGCGACCGATCAGACAGTGCGCCTCGACATCGATCCCTTCCACCACCACCGGCATCAGGGCTCCCCGCCAGGCATCCAGGGCTCCGGGCAGACGCACGGAGAGAAATCCCCCGCTCTTGCCCTCTCCCGCTTCCGCCTGCACCGTCTCCACCAGCACCACCTCCTCCCCCCCCACCCGCTCCCGGAGCACCCGCTCCAGTTGGGCCTCTCCCGCCTGACGCAACCGACCCGCGCGCTCACGAATCCGCTCGCCGGGCACCAGCAACGCGGAGGGCAACTCCGCCGCCGGGGTATCGGGTCGCGCCGAATAGGGAAATACATGCAACAACGAAAGTTCCGCCTCTTCGGTCAGCTCCAGGGTGCGTTGAAACGCCTCCTCGCTCTCCGAGGGGAAGCCGACAATGAAATCCGCCCCCAACACCACATCAGGCCGGGCCGCGCGCACCCGTGCGATCCGCTCCAGCACCGCATCCCGTCCCCGCCCCCGACCCATGCGCCGCCGAACCCCGTCATCCCCGGACTGAATCGACAGGTGCAGATGGGCGCACAGCCGTTCGGAGTCGCCCATCAGGGCGATCAGCCCCCGATCGATATCCAAAGGATCGAGCGAGGAGATGCGCAACCGCCCCACGTCGGAGAGTTCCAGAATCAGCCGCGCCAGCTCCGCCAGGGTGGGACGCCCGGCCAGATCCCGACCGTAGGCTCCCAGATTGACCCCGGTCAGCACCAGCTCCTCGTATCCCGATTCCAGAAACCGTCGCGCCTGCTCCACCACCCGATCCGGCTCCACCGACCGGCTCGGTCCCCGCAACCGGGGGATCACGCAATAGGCGCACGCCCGGTCGCACCCATCCTGAGCCTGCAGAAACGCCCGCGCCCGATCCCCGAAACGATCCACCGGAGCCATTGCGGGCACGCGGGTCAGGGTGGCCACATCCCCCACCACGATCCGCCCTCCGGACTCCGGAGCCGCGACGGGAGCGGTTTCCAGCAGCTCCCACAGGCGGCTTTTTTCTCCATTGCCCAGCACCAGATCCACTCCCGGCATCGCCGCCACCCGCTCGGGGGCGTTCTGGGCATAACAGCCCGTCACCACGATGCGGGCTCCCGGATGATCCCGTCGCGCCCGACGAATCAGTTGACGCGCCTGGCGATCGCTCTCTCCCGTCACCGAACAGGTGTTGATCACCACCAGTTCCGACGCCTCCCCGGCCTCGGCGTGACGGAATCCGCACCCCTCTCCGCCCTGTCCCAACACCGCGCTCTCGAACTGATTGACCCGACACCCCATGGTCAAAACGGTCATCGGACGCCCCGACTCCACCCGACCATTGACGTCGGCGTGCAACCGGTCTAAAGTATGATCCTGCAACCTTGACAAGGACCCCATGATTCCATCCTTTCCCAACGCCTTCGCGCCTTTCATCCGCAACCTCCTGGACGATGTCAATCGCCTGATCGGGCCGATACATCTGGTGGGAGAAGCTCCCCTGTGCGGCATTCAAGGCAAACCTTTGCCCAATACCCTCGAAATCCTCGTCGCCCGTCCCCTCACCGAATGCCGCAAGCGTCTGCTGCGGGGGGATCACGCCGAGGCGGTCATGGGACACAAGCATAACAGCCTGCTGCTTCCGATCAAAGAGTGGACGCACCCCAAAGTGCTGGATATCGGCTCTTTCAAGAGCCGACCCAATCATCCGGCCACGCTCGAAGAAGATCTGCTCCATCGGGATGTCACCGTCAACGCCATGGCCTATACCTGGCCCAATGGCCCGCTGGTGGATCCCTTCAATGGGCGTCAGGATCTGCTTTCGGGAATGATCCGACTGGTCAACGGCGAAGACACCCTGCAACAAAACCCCCTGCGGGCTTTGATCTTTTTCCGTTTCGCCATGCAGCTCAACCGTCCGATGCTGCCCGAACACCTCGGAATGGTGATCGAAACCTCGCTGGAATCGGTGCTGCCCGAACAGATTCGCGGCGAGATGGATCGCATTCTCTCGCTGCCCCTGGCCGACGAGGAGACCCAGAATCAACTGCGAACCCTGTTCGCCTCGCCGCTGGGGGATCAGGTCCTGCCCCATCTGGCGACGCTGAAACATATGGATCCGGGACTCAGCAACGAAGATCCCTGGAAAATGATCCTCGATACCACGCTGAACATCCCCGCGCCCGCCGATGGCGAAGAGATCTCGCTGTTGGATCTGCGCTGGGCGATACTGCTCGGCGGCTCGGGACTGGCGAAACATACCTCCCAGGATCATATCGAAACCAGCCTCGCCCAGGTCAACCGACGGCTCGAAGCCCTGGAGTTCTCCAAACGACGTACCCGCCGCATTCTCGCGCTCCTGCGCAATCTCAACGGCACCACCAATCCCACCGATCGACAACTGAAACGGTTTCTGCAAGATCACATCCCGGTGGAAGGGGTGTTCCGGCTGATGCAGGCGATCGCGACCGCCAATCCCAATCTCGCGGAAGCCGATCGGGTCCGGGAAGAGCTGAAATTCCAGGAGATTCGCAATCGCTGCCACAGCCTGAGACAGGCCGAACATCGGTTGCGTCCCATTGATCTGGCGCTGTCCGGCGGGGAGATTCTGGATATCGTGCGCATTCCTCCCGGCACCTGGCTGCGGGATCTGCAAGCCAGGCTGGTGGATCTGGTCAGTCAGGAACCCCATCGCAATCAGAAGGCGGAACTGCGCGCCCAGGTGCAACGCTGGATCGTACAACAGCGGGAGTTTTGAGCGCGCGCGGGGCGTTGCCCCGCTCCCCACCAAGGGCTTCGCCCTTGGATCCCACCAGGGAGATGATCTCCCTGGACCCGCAATCTGGTCGAGTTCAGAGCCCGTCCAGACCGAGCCGACTCGATAACGGCTCCTGTTGACCGTGATATTTGGCGCCGCTTTTTTTGCCGTAGGGACGACTGGTGGGCGAGGAGAGCGTTTCGAAGGAGATGGCTCCGATCCGCAAGCCGGGATTCAAGGCCAACGGCAGCCGCCCGGCGTTGAAAAATTCGAAGGTGATGTGGCCATCCCAACCCGGATCGATGGAATGAGCGGTGATGTGAACCATCAATCCCACCCGCGCCAGACTGCTGCGACCATCCAGCCATCCCACCAGATCATCGGCGATGCCGATGCGCTCGCGGGTCATGCCCAGCGCGAACTCGCCGGGATGCAGAAAGAATCGCTCCTCCTCGCCGATGACCACCTCCTCCATGCACGCCTCGGAGACCGAATGCACACTCTTCTGGTCGGAAAGATCCAGATAAGGCATGCGTACATGACGAAAGGTGCGAAAAACGTGACTCAGACTCACATCCACCGAAAATGACCCGAAACAGCCATCCGGCGGCATGGGATCGATCACGATCCGTCCGGTTTGTATGGCCTTCAGAATGTCCCGATCTGACAATCGCATCTGCTCGATCTCCTCTGTTCCCTCCGCTCACGCCTGAAGCGAAGCCGGATTGGTCTGTTTGCGCTGCTTCTGGATCCCCTCGAAAACCGCGTTGAAATCCCGAAACAGTGCCTTGTACTGGACCGGATCCCGATAGAATTTTTTGACGAACGTATCCGGCAGTTCATCCAGTTCGGTGACATCCTGCCAGCCCTTTTCCAGAGCGAAGGCGTAATAGGGATATTCACGGGGCACGTCATGCACCCGCACGATGTTGATCCCTACCCCCAACCGCATGGCGGTGTAAACCCGATGCATGCCATCGTTGATCAAGGGAATCATCCGGCCATCGGGCTCCAGGGAGAGTTCCACCACCGGCGGCATCAAGGGAATCGGTCCCTCCTCTCCATCCGGGCTCGACGGATCGGCCAGCCAGAAGAACAGTCCCCCCTCCAGATTGAAAATGTCGATGCCCCGCCCTTGAAACAGCCGGTAAAGATCGCGCAACCGTTGATGATCTTCCCGCAGCACATAGCGTTGCGCCGGATAGAGGGTGGCCGGATCCACCTGCCGCACCAGCTCCAGCCGGGCCCGCTCGTAGATCAATGGCTGACCGTGACCCCGCAACCGGGTGGTGGCAAACCGCCGCAACAACTCCGCCTCTGGGATCGTTTCGATCCGGGTGATTTTCATCCAGGTTTCCCTTTCGCTTGAAATGTGTCAGACGAGAAACAGTCGTCTCAACGACTCCACCGTCAAATCGGCGATCGTCGCCAGGGTCAGATCCGGTCGCGGACTCCGCTGATTGAGCAATGCGACCAGATCCTCCTTCTCTTTTTCGGGCCGGTGCAACAGCCAGACCCCCTTCATGCCGAGACGCAAGGCCGGAGCCAGATCCATGGCATAGGTATCGCCGATCATCACCGCCTGATCGGCCTGCACCCCGCACGCCGCGAGAGCATGGCGATACAGACCCTCATCCGGCTTGGAAATCCCCAACCGACACGAGGCGAACAGCGGTGCCCGCTCGAACACCTCGGGGAAATGTCGGGCGAAACCCATCAGGAACGGGGTCCAGATGTTGGTGATGAAACCATAAGGAATCCCGGCCCGCTCCAGCGCGATCAAAAACGATTCGGCCCCCGGCAGCGGATAGGCATCCAGAATCTGCCGCTCCCAGAATCCGGATACCACCTGACGGGTCGCTTCCCGATCCAGGGAGAAATGCGCGCTCAGACGATCGGCCAACTCCTCCGGGGTGCGCAAGGGCGTGGTGAACAGCCAGGATTGCAGCGTCGCCTTGGCCCCGTGCGGCAAACCGAGCGCACGAATCAGCCATCCGGCGGGTCCAATCTCCGGACCGCCGATCATGGTGAAACCAATGTCGAGAAACACGAACATCTCCGCCACCCGACTCAAGGTTTGCCACGTTTCAGATTCTTGAGCCGCGCCTCGGCCCGCCCCAGTTCCCGACCCAGATACAGAGCGTGTCCGATGTCGGAAATCGCCAGATCCAGCACCAGTTGACGTTCGATCTCCTCGGCGGTGGTGCCGGTGTAACGGTGCAGGCTCTGCCCCTCGAACCGGTGATCCACCACGATCAGGCCGCTCTCGCCGTTGACCGAAATGACGAAATCACCGTGCGGATCCTGCTGGAACTCGCTCTGCTCGCACTTGGCCTTGTTGCGAAAATCGTGAATGGTGCGCGCCCGTTCCCATCCGCCTCCCTGGGGATCGATGGTGATGGAATGGCTGATGATGGTCATGGCTCCGGGAGTCAGACCCGCTTCCGTGGCGATCAGACGCTGAATCGCGATCAGACCATGGACATTCATCAACCAGGCCGTGAGGGCGTTGTGCGTGCGAAACAGAGCCGCCAGCGTCAGACGCTCCTCGAAGCGACGCAAGAACAGAGAAACCAGACATGGATGACCCGGCGCGTCCGACAGCAGATCGCGTCCGGTGTCCCACAAAGAGATGAACACATGTCGAGAGTCCGGATTGTCACGGAGCTTGCGGGCGGCTTCGGCGAGCGTATCGTGCCGTTCGGTGCCGAAATAACCCCGCAGGCGGTTGCCGTAGCCATAATGTTGATCGGGCGGCAGTTCGTCGGAAAGAATGCGCTCTTGATAGCGGGTGAAGGCTTCCGGATCGAAACCGTACTCCCGCAGTCGCGCGGCGGGCTCCTCCTGCGGATTCTGGATGATCACTTTGACATGCTGCAACTCCAGTCGCTCCCCTTTGCCGGTCAGGGTGACGCGATGGCCGAAACGATAGAGACGATGAATCAACTCCTGCCAAGCCTCCAGCGGTCCCGCCCCCTGAATCTGATGGCCACGGGGATCCGAGGGAAAGCGCGTCACCTCGAACCGCGCCAGAGGAGTGGCGATCCGCTCCCCGGTGACGACTTGTACAGGCGGCAGCGCGGCCATCGTATCCCGAAGGCGTGCGCCGGACTCCGGATCGGCGGGTTTGCCAAGATCGATCAGGGTCAACCGGCCCTGAAACGCCTCCGGACGCACCCCGTCATCGAGTTTCTGACTGGTGCCCACGATGCGATGCACCACCGCTCCGAGGCAGAGCGTCGGTTCCAGGCCGCGTTGAAAAAATCCCAGCAGACTTTCCCGAGAGCCCCCCAGATCCACCCCGAACAGCAGCAGATAACGAATTTGAGGATTGTGCAGAAGATTGCGCAACAGTTCGGGCAACCCCTCGCCGTAGAGGGTGCCAATCGCGGCAATGCGGGAGCTTTCGGGCATCAAGTCGATTCCGCTTTCGTCAAGATGCTGCCGAACCACCTTCACCGGCGACCACAGAGTCACGATTCCGACATCTCCATGCGGATTGATCAGGTGGATCTTATCTTGATAATATAGCGGAATAAATTCCATAATGCCCGTTCCCACGACGACGAACGATCCGGACGGATCGACTAGAAGACTTGGGGATATTTGCAGAAAAGGGTCCAACCGCATCGGATGCAATTATGACGGCTTCAGGGGCGAAGCCCTTGGGAGGGTAATATTTGGGCAGGCGTGTGTGGCTGCGCCCATGCGCGCTTGCGCTTTTTTCGCTGCGCGAAAAAAGCTTTTGCGAAAAGCGCGCATAAAGTCAAAACCTTGGAGACTCCGTCTCCAAACCTCTGCCGGGGAGCGTGCCGCTCCCCGGACCCCTGCAATGTCTCACGAGATATCGGGGGCCTGATTGCCCTCTTGCAACTTGAATACGGCAACCGCACTCTCCAACCGCTCGGAGGCAATCAGCAACTCCCTGGCAATGTCGCTCACCCGCCCCGAGGTCATCACACTGTCCCGAACCACTCGATCCAACCGACTCACCGCCTCGGAGATGCGTTGCGCGCTGCTGTTCTGATGCCCCGACAACTGATCGATGCGCCGCACCTCCTCGGCGGTCCGGGTGATCCAGGGGACCAACTCTTCGAGCACATCCCCCACCCGACGCGCCGTGGCCAGGGTACTGGTCGTGATCCGTCCGATCTCCTCGGCGGCGTCACGACTCCGTTCCGCCAGCTTGCGCACCTCTCCCGCCACCACCGCGAATCCCCGTCCCACATCTCCAGCGCGCGCCGCCTCGATGGCGGCATTGAGAGCCAACAGATTGGTCTGTCGGGCGATTTCCTGAATGACCCCCGTTTTATCCGCCACTTCGACCATGGCGTTGATCGCCTCGTGTACGATCTTTCCCCCATCGACCGCCCGCCCCGCCGCCTGCCGGGCCACCTGCTCGGCGGATTTGGAACGCTCCACGCTCTCCCAGATGCCGCTGATGATCACCTGCATGAAACGGGCAACCTCCTCGGAAACCGAAGTGGTCTGACCGGTTCCCTGTTCCAGCTCCTCCCGCACCCGAACGAACGAGCCGATCCCATGAGAAAGCGCGCGCGATTGCGCCTGAACCGCCAGAATGGTGCCTTCGAGATTGTCGGCCATGGTGTTGACATGATGACCGATGGCCGACACCTCATCCCGCGCCTTCGGATCCACGGCGAGACGGGGACGCAGATCTCCACCGGCGATCACCTCGATCACCGAACGCATCCGGGACAAGGGACGGGTGATCAGCCGCTTGAAAATCTCCCAAGACGACCACAGAAAAAGCAGCAGAAACACCACAAGCGCACTGCCCAACTCCCAACGCACCCGATGAAGCCGCGCCTCCGACTCTCCCAGCGAGAGGGTCAAATGCAACACTCCGCGCACCTTGTGATCAGGTCCGTGACAGGCATGACATTCGGGTTTGTTCAGCAAAGGCACCCAATGATCCAGCCGCGAAAAACCATCCTCGCCCGAACGCACCACCGATACCGGCTGTTCCTGCTCCACCGCCTGGGCAAACTCCCGGCTCACCCGACCCGCGTCGAAACGACGGAAACCGACGTAACCATCTTCTCCCGGATTGCCACCGCTCTCTTCTCGGAAGGCCTCCTGTTCATCCAGACGCAGAATCTGAAACGCCTCCACGCCTTGCACCTTCTTGAGACTTTCCGCATAACGACGCGCCACATCCGAATTTCCCCCGGACATGATCGCCTCCAGACTCTGGACGGCGGTTTCGGTCAATTGTCGAATGTTGTGTTCCGATTGTTCCAGCATGCCGTTCTGCATGCGATGCAACGCGATGCCACCCATCCCGAGAAGACTTGCAGTTCCAGCAATTCCGGCAACCAACAACAGACGGACTCCGATCGAGTGCCTCAACCCGGATGATTCGCGCATGATCCCCTCTTAGTTATCGGTTTTACCCTTCAAGGAAACAAACCGGATTCGCATTGACAATTATTGTAATTGATTTTCTCCCATTCATATACCCGAATATAAATTCTGACCAAACCCTGAGTCAACATGAATTTTCCATGAAGCAACCAGAGAAGGCCACCGATCCCAACTGAAGAAGGCATTTTTCCCGACGCATGACCGACCCGGAGTGACACGCTCCGGGTCGCTTTCGATCCGCGCAACCGCTCCCGACAGGAGTTCGCTTCAGCCGCACTCCTCCAGATGGGCCATCACCATCCGCACCACCTCTTTGGGATCGTCGGTGATCTCGAACAGTCGCACATCCTCGGGAGAGATGGTGCCTGCGGTCAACAAGGTCTGCTTCATCCAATCCACCAAACCTTGCCAGTACTCCGAGCCGAACAGAATCATGGGAAAAGGATGGCTTTTGCGGGTCTGCACCAGGGTCAAGGCCTCGAACAGTTCATCCAGGGTGCCGAAACCGCCCGGAAAAACGATCATCGCCTTGGCGTGTTTGGCGAACATCAGCTTGCGCACGAAAAAATAGCGAAAAGCCATGCGAATATCCAAATAGGGATTGGAGCTCTCCTCGAACGGCAGCTGAATGTTCAGCCCCACCGACAGCCCGCCATGCTTGTAACATCCCTTGTTGGCCGCCTCCATGATCCCCGGCCCACCCCCGGTGATCACCGAAACCCCTCGCCGGGACAAGGACTTGGCCACCTTGCGCGCCGCCTTGTAATAGGGAGAATCCGCAGGGGTGCGCGCCGAACCGAAGATGGTCACGGCCTGTCCGAGTCCCCGCAACGACTCGATGCCATCGATCAGTTCCGCCTGAATGCGAAAGATTCGCCAGGCTTCACTCGTCTTGAAATCCTCGACCTCACTCATGGGGTATCTATTCCTTGCAGGAGTCCGTGCTCGCGACGTCGCGGCGCGGACAAAGGTGATCAAGAGGGATTGTCTCGGGGCGCCATTTTTTGTAGGGTGCCCCCATCCAGTCGGTAATGCCGATCGGCGCGATCCGCCAGCTCCGGATTGTGCGTGACCAGAACCATGGCCGCATGCCAGCTCCGGGCCAAACGAAACAACAGCTCCATGATGCGTCCGCCGGTTTCCAGATCCAGATTGCCGGTCGGCTCATCGGCCAGGATCAACGCCGGACGGGCCACGAAGGCGCGGGCAATGGCCACCCGTTGCTGTTCGCCCCCCGACATCTCCAGGGGGCGATGATCCGCCCGATCCCGCAGCCCCACCTGATCGAGCATCAACCGGGCCCGATCCATCGCCTCCGGAGTGCCGGACAACTCCAGAGGCAAGGCGACATTTTCCAACGCGGTCAGAGTGGGAATGAGATGAAAATCCTGAAACACGATTCCCATCCGGCTGCGACGCAACCGGGCCAGCTCATCCTGAGAACGCCCGACCAGCTCCATCCCGCCCACCCGGATGCTGCCGGCGGTGGGATGTTCCACGCCGGCGATCAGGGCCAGCAGCGAGCTTTTGCCGCTTCCCGAAGGTCCGGTCAAGGCGACGATCTCCCCGGCGGCCACGGCCAGTTCCACCCCGCGCAGAATCTCCAGACGACGCCCGGCGTGAACCAAGGCGTACTCCACGGATGACATCATGATCATGACACGCTTCCTCGCTGGTTTTCGTTGGCTGCGCCGTCACGCCAGGGCGTCACGGTTATCATTCACCTTCGTTTCCGGAGTGCTGCTCTTGAGCGCGACCTGGGCTTTCGCCGCCGATCCCCCCGTGATTCTCTGTCTGGGAGACAGCCTGACCGCCGGATTCGGAGTCGCTCCCGGCTCCGACTATCCGTCCCTGCTGCAGCAACGTCTGCGGGAGCAGGGATATCCCCATCGCGTGGTCAACGCCGGGCTCTCCGGCGACACCACCGCCGGAGCCCTGCGGCGTCTCTCCTGGTCATTGCGCTCCAAACCGACGCTGGCCATCGTGGTGCTCGGGGCCAACGACGGCCTGCGCGGACTGGATCTCTCCGAAATGAAAGCCAATCTGTCGCAGATCGTCGCCACGCTGCAACAGGCCGGCGTCGTGCCTCTGCTCGGCGGCATGCGTCTGCCGCCCAACCTCGGCGCGGGTCACGATACCCGTTTTCAGGCGATCTATCCAGAGGTGGCCCAGGAGCGCGAAATCGCGTTGATTCCGTTCTTTCTGGAGGGAGTGGCGGGAGATCCGGAGCTGAATCAGGGAGATGGCATCCATCCCACCGCCGCCGGCTATCGGGTGATTCTGGAAAACGTCTGGCGTCATCTGGCTCCTCGGCTCGACGCCCCGGTGCCTCCGACTCCTTCGGAACCGGCCACCTGACGAAACCCGAGCACCAATCCGGCCACCACCTGCAACAGGGCCAGACCGATATAAATCAGCACCGGCAGATAGACCCGATCCCGGATTCCCGACATGGCGTTGAAGCGAATGAAATCGGACAAAAACAGCACATGAATCCCATTGATGCCCACCCCGATCAAAGCCCACTTCGCCCCGGACCGCCCCACCAACAGGGCCAGCAGACCGGGCAACACCGTCAGATACCCCCCCACCAGGGGCACGAACAGCAACAACAGGGAGATCACCACCACCACCACGCCCAACACGACCATACGCCACCTCACCGTCAAAAACCCGCAGCTTCGCATGAATGCGGGGTATCGAAAATGCTACGGAATTTGCTATCATCAGGCCACGACCGCGCGCAACCGCGCGGATGGAGCTGTCACCTGCATCAAGGAACAACGGCATGACGGATCAACCCGCACCCCTGGCCCCTCAACATTCGGGCGACGCCATCTCTTTGGAAGAGTATCGACTGCTGGTCGAAAATCTCCCGGACGGACTGCTGTTGCATCGCCAGGGAACCATTCTTCTGGCCAACCGAAGCGCGTCCGCCATTCTGGGACTCGACAACTCCGCAGCGTTGACCGGGGCTCCCCTGTTCTCCTATTTCAGCACCGACGCCTGGAAACGGTTGATGCAATCCATCGACGATCAGCCCGCCATGACCCAGCGTCGCTGGAGCGCGGAAATGGAGCTGACCCGATGCGACAACCGTCACGCCATCATCGACACCGCCACCGGGTGGACCCTCTACCAGGGGGAACCGGCCCTGATCACCACCTTGCGCGATATCACCCAGCTCAAGCGTGGCGAAGAGGAGATGCGCCGTCAGGCCAACTACGACACCCTCACCGGACTGCCCAACCGGAGCCTGTTCCTCGACCGGCTCAACCGGGAACTGATCCGCGCCAAACGTTCCAACAGTCGGGTGGCGTTGATGTTCATCGATCTGGACCGCTTCAAGTGGGTCAACGACACCCTCGGACACGCCGCCGGTGACGACCTGTTGCGTCAGACCTCCAAACGGCTGCTCTCCTGTGTACGCAAATCCGATACCGTTGCCCGTCTCGGCGGCGACGAATTCACCGTCATTCTTCCGGACATGGCCCGTGGTCCCTTCGCCGAACGGGTGGCGGCGGAAATTCTCGCCCAGTTGATCCAGCCGTTCACGCTCATGGGGCAGGAGGCGTTCATTTCCGGATCGGTGGGGGTGACGGTCTGCCCCGACGACGCGGAGGATCTGGAAAGCCTGCTGAAAAATGCCGATACCGCCATGTATCGCGCCAAAAGCGACGGTCGCAACGCCTATCGCTTCTACACCCCGGACATGCACGCCGAAGCCGAAGAGCGCATGGCCCTGGAAAAAGATCTCCACTACGCCCTGGAACGGGGAGAACTGGTGGTCCACTATCAACCGATCGTCAATCTGGCCACGGGCAGACTGGTGGGCGCGGAGAGCTTCCTGCGGTGGGAGCATCCCAAACGGGGGAGCATCTCGCCGGCCACCTTCGTCCGGCTGGCCGAAGAGATCGGCATGATCAGCCAGATCACCGCCTGGACCATCCACACCGCCTGCGCCCAGGCCCAGCAGTGGCGTCAGAGAGCGGACAGCCACGATTTCATCATTTCGGTGAACATCTCCTGCACCCGCTGCCGGGAGCTCTCCACCGACGACAAAATTCCCGACATTCTCCGTCTCACCGGATTGCCCCCCTCGGCCCTGGTGCTGGAAATCACCGAAAACATCCTCTCCGAGGACGAAAGCAAAGCCATGGCCATGCTCAATCATCTGACCCGTCTCGGCGTCAACCTGTGGCTCGACGACTTCGGCACCGGCTACTCCTCCCTGAGCGTGCTCAAACGTCTGCCGGTCAACGGCATCAAGATCGATCGCACCTTCATTCCCGACATCAGCGTGGATCCGGAAACCAGCATTCTGATTCAGGCGATTCTGTCGCTGGCGAAAGCCCTCAATCGCCAGGTGATCGGCGAAGGGATCGAATCGGCCAATCAGGCCGACTTTCTCCGCACCCGGGGCTGTCAGATGGGACAGGGCTATCTGTTTCACAAACCGGTGGATGCCGCCGGTTTCGAGGCGATTCTCGGCAGAACGTTTCCCATATGAGCAATCGGTCACTTCACTGAACCGAATATCGCTTGCAGGAGCACGGCGCATGGGTCAGAATCGCTCCCAATCAGGGATGATGATGCCATTCAAAATCAGCTGACCAACCCGTTCCAGAGGGATCACCGCCATGAAAACGAATCGTCGTTCCACCCTGGCCCTTGTGTCGTTGGGCGTCCTCTCCTTGAACGTCGCCTCCTGCGTCCCCAGGGAGCATGTGGTGCAAAGCTGGCAACTCGCCTCGCCGCGCATCAACGAAGGCTGGAATGGCAACAATGGCCAAATTCAATGGCATCCGCAAACCGGTGATCAACCCCTTTCCAACATCGGCACCCAATGTTACTTCTGCGGTCAGGGGACCGACTCGGATGGAGATGGCATTTTCGACAATCGGGATGAGTGTCCCGGCACCCCCAAAGGGGTGAATGTCTATTGGCAGGCGGAACATCTGGGCCGGGTCGAAACCCCCATCGGTCGCCCCGGATGCCCCATCGACAGCGATCTCGACGGCGTGCCGGACTATCAGGACAGTTGCCCCGACAGTGCCCGTGACATCAAGGTCGATCCCATGGGATGCCCGGTGGACTCGGATCGGGACCGGATCCCGGACGATCGGGACAAATGCCCGAAAACCCGACACGGCGCGGAGGTCGATCCGACGGGTTGCCCCCTCGATTCCGACGCCGACGGCATCAACAACGATACGGACAAATGTCCCAACACCCCCATCGGCGCCCAGGTCAACCGGCTCGGCTGCTGGGTGTTGGAGCATCTGCAATTCGCCTTCGGCAGTGCCAACATCGAACCCACCTCGCTGCCGACGCTCAAGCGGGCCGTGGATGTGTTGGCCGACAATCCGAAACTGAAAGTCGAAATTCAGGGCCATACCGACAATATCGGCACCGCCGCCGTCAACGACGCGCTCTCGCTGCAACGGGCCAAAGCCGTCATGGAGTTTCTGATTGCCCAGGGGATCACCGCCGACCGGCTCACCGCCAAAGGATACGGCTTCGCGCAACCCATCG
The DNA here is from genome assembly GCA_015231295.1 of Magnetococcales bacterium. Lineage (GTDB taxonomy): Bacteria > Pseudomonadota > Magnetococcia > Magnetococcales > Magnetaquicoccaceae > Magnetaquiglobus. Next base: position 20,722 of record JADGBU010000029.1, read on the forward strand.
CGCCGGACAACGATCCGGTGAGTCGGGCGATCAATCGGCGGGTGGAGCTTAAACCTCAGCCCTGACATCCAACGGGGTCCAGGGGCCATTGGCCCCTGGTGGGATCCAAGGGCGCAAGCCCTTGGGCCTTTCGGATAAATATTCTTTAAATCATCAAAAACGTCAAAATCCTGGGGGATGAATCCCCCAGCCCCCTCTTTTTTTTCAATGGTCAAGACCATCCAGCCACTCAGCGAAACAGATCCGTCCCTGACACTCCAGCGTCGGGGCCAGTCGTCGGGTTTCGGCGCGCAGTTGGGGCACCGAAATGCCATTATGGGCCAACTCTCCGGCGTTGCCGATGAACCAACGCTCCAATCCCGCCGCCTGCACCTCGGGATGACACTGCAACGCCAACGCATGACGCCCCCACCGGAACGCCTGATGCCTGTATCGGGCACTCGATGCCAACAAGGTGGCCCCATCCGGCAGATCGAAGGTATCGCCGTGCCAGTGCAACATGGAGGTCAACGCCCCGTCGAGATGACGCACGGGAGCGTTCATCCCCTCCGGGGTCAGGGTCAACGGAGCCCACCCCAACTCTTTCACCGGTCCGGGATAAACACGAGCGCCCAAAGCGCGGGCCATCATCTGCGCACCGAGACAGATGCCCACCGTTGGCCGATCCGCCGCCAACCGCCGTTCCAGCAACCGCAATTCGTCGGCGATGAAAGGATAGCTCTCCCCTTCGTACACCCCGATCGGCCCGCCCAGGACGATCATCAACTCCGGGGCCACGGGATCCAACACCCGCAGATCATCCACCCCGGCCTCCACATAACGGAGTTCATATCCCCGCGCCTGGACCACCTCGGCAAAACTGCCCAGATCCTCAAACAACACATGACGAATCGCATACACGGTTTTCATTCCGACACTCTCCCCTGGCAGAGCCAACCGGCAGAGTCTTGCGACTCTCCCGAACCATGGATCTCCACTTCACGGAGTATGCCAGAGTCTGAACGGCAGCATTGACCGGACCTCCCCGTCATGAGCACCGCCGCACACCCGATCGTTGCACAACGATCAGGCATTCATCGCCCACCAATTGCGCACACTGCCTGCAAAACGCACTCCTCTTCCGGCAATCTTTCCAAACGCACGTTTTCATGCCTCCAAAGGGGAACTCTCAAGGGCTTCGCCCCTGGCCCCCGATGGATTTATACCCTCAACTCGACCAACGTGATGTCATCCCGCTGATTGGCGTTGCCGCGAAACCGCTCCAGATCACTCTGAATCGACTCCAAAGGGGCCTGCGAGGCGGCAATCCCGGAAAGAACCCGATCCAGATTCTCCCCGCCGAAAAAGGCACCATCCGGGGACTGGGTTTCGTAAACGCCATCGGAATAGAGATAGATCAAATCCCCCTCCCGGACATCCATGATCACTTCCGCATCCTCGATGGGAATATCCCGCATGATTCCCAATGGCATCAAGCGGGAAGCGGGGCCGATATCCCCCACCCCATTCCGACAACGATACAATGGATGCATGCCCGCATTGTAGACAATCATCCGTCCCGCGTTGCGGTCGAGCGCGATGAAACTGGCAGTCAGGAACATATCCACCGGCAACCGGTCATGAATCTGCCGATTGATGCGACGCAACACTTCCAAAGAGGGAAACCCCCTGACCACCATGCCATAGAAAATATCGGAAACCAGTGGACCACAAACCGCCGCCACCAATCCATGACCGGTAAAATCTCCCAACAGCACATATTGCACCCCCGCCGCATCCCGCGCGGAGAGAACAAGATCTCCGGTTGTTTTTTCTACCGGGGTCATCATCACTCTCATCATGTAATGATCGGAGCGATCATCCTTGCGCATTTTGAGAATGACATTCTCGATCGCCTCCCGATCCATGGCGATTTTTTCGGCCAGTTCCACCCGACGCAACCAGGCATTGAGCCGCGCCTGCAAAATCACATGATTGAACGGCTTGGCGATGAAATCATCCCCGCCACAGCGCAGACATTCCGCCAGCATCTCCTGATCCTCGACTCCGGTCAGAAAGATCACCGGCACCGGCACATCGGCTCCGGCGGTTTCGGCACGAATCCGCCGGGTGGTTTCATGACCGTTCATCACCGGCATCATCACATCCATCAGCACCAGATCCGGAGCGTGCCCCAAAAACATCTCCAATCCCTGCCGACCGTCGAAGGCCATCAGAACCTTATGACCTTCCCGTTTCAGAAACCGTTCCAAATGTAGCCGGGCCAAAGGATCATCATCCACAACCAATATGGTGCGCATTTTTTCTCCCATCCCGGTGAAGCTCCTGCCATTCAAGGGACAACACTCCAACTCCCCCGCTTGCCTCCTGGCGCACGCTGGAATACCCTCTCAAGTCGAGCCGCTCTGCCGCCGAAAAGAGTCACCATGAGTCACGGCACCGGCCTCGTCAGATCACCATATCAGAAATGGCCACGACAAGCCAAGCTTCATGCCACTTGCACGGCCCAACGAGGAGAATCTTTCCAATGAAACGTGTGTACAATTTCAGTGCCGGACCCGCCGTTCTCCCCCTGAGCGTCCTGGAACGCGCCAGAGATGAAATGATCGATTACCGGGGATCCGGCATGTCGGTGATGGAGATGAGCCATCGTTCCAAGGATTACATGGCGATCATCGCCAATGCCGACCCTGCCCACGAAATCCAGTTGGACCCGGATCGCGGTGCTGTTTCTGCAAGGCGGCGCCTCGTTGCAGTTCTCCATGATCCCGATGAATCTGATCACCGATCCCGCCAGCCAGACCGCCGATTACATCATGACCGGCAGTTGGGCCGAAAAGGCCTATGCCGAAGCCAAGAAACTCTTCGCCGATGTCCGGATGGCCGCCTCCTCCAAGGGGGTCAACTACAGCCGCATTCCCGCCCAGGAGGAGTTGACCCTCAATCCCGGCGCGACCTATGTCCACATGACCAGCAACAATACCATCTTCGGCACCGAATATCCCTATCGACCGGAGACCGGTTCCGTTCCCCTGGTGTGCGACGCCTCCTCCAACATTCTCTCCCGTCCGGTGGATGTCTCGAAATACGGCATCATTTATGCCGGAGCGCAGAAGAATCTCGGACCCAGCGGCGTCACCGTGGTGATCATCCGCAAGGATCTGCTCGGACGCAAAGCCAATCTGCCCAGCATGCTCGACTTCCAGGCCCTGGCCAAGGAAGGCTCCATGCTCAACACCCCCCCCACCTATGCCATCTACATTCTGGGGCTGGTGCTGGAATGGGTCAAAGAACAAGGCGGCGTCACGGAAATGGAACGTCGCAACGTGAGCAAGGCCAATAAACTCTATGCCGCCATCGATGAGTCGTCGTTCTATCTCTGTCCCACGGAACCCCGCAGCCGCTCCCGGATGAACGTTCCCTTCACCCTGGCGAAACCGGAGTTGACCGATGCCTTCCTCGCCGGAGCCAAGTCCGCCGGACTGGTGACGCTGAAAGGTCATCGCTCCGTGGGGGGGATGCGCGCATCGATCTACAACGCCATGCCGGAAGAGGGCGTCGAAGCCCTGATCGCTTTCATGAAAACGTTCGAACGCAGCAACGGTTGAACCCATCACCACCCGCGAGGTCGGAAAGCATTCCATGATTCCCACCATTGACCATGCCTTTTCGCCTGGCGGTCGTTTCCAGGCCACCCCCACCCACACGTTTCCGGTCGCCGGGGGTGGCCAATGAAAAATCCCTTTCTCTCCCTGGTGCAGTTCATCGATCTGCCCAAACATCTGCACATCCACTACCCCGGCCCCCTGTGGGCCGTGGTGGCGGGTTATCTGCTCACCATCTATCTGACCCTGCCCCTCACGCCGATCGTGTCGAAGGCGGCCTTCAAATTTCTCGGCAAACGGGAAACCGGCCTCATCATCTCCCTCGTGCTGCTGATCATTCTCGCCGGCATGATCTGGGTGATGTTCCGCCACATCCGGGCCGAACGCCGGATCAAAGCCCTGCTCCCTTTCGTGGCGCTCATCGGCGTGGCCTCCCACATCGACAATCCGGTGGAACGGGTCCATCTGCTCGAATACGGCATTCTGGCCTTTCTGCTGTTTCGCGCCATGGGACAACCCCGGGGAGCGCGTCTCTTCTGGACCTATCTGCTGGTGCTGGTGGCGGGACTCTCCGATGAAACCATCCAATGGATGCTGCCCAACCGCTATTTCGATCTGCGGGATGTGGGCATGAATGGCGTCGGCGCGGCCTGCGGCTTGTGGTTCGGGGTCATGATCCAACGTCCGGACCGCCCCGCCGAAACCCGATGATCCGCATCGCCTTCGATCAGGGCACCCTGCTGGTCTACGGTCCCGCCGAGGCGTTGCAACCCGCCGCCCATCTGCTGCGCTGGGATGATCGCTCCGACTGCCACCGCGCCGAAGCCCGGCACTATGGCCCGATCGTCCTGGCCCTGCATCGGGCCCGGATTCCCTACGACGATCAGGCCAAGAGCTTCCAGCCGCGCCAGTTCGAGGCCCGGGACGATCATCCGCCCCGCCCCCATCAACAGGCCGCCTTCGACGCCTGGGTGCGGGCCGCCTCGCGAGGCGTGGTGGTGCTGCCCACCGGTGCCGGAAAAACCCTGATCGCCCGCATGGCCATCAGCCGCATCCAGCGCGACACCCTGATTCTGGCCCCCACCATCAATCTGGTGCAGCAGTGGCATGAACAGCTTGGCCACGCCTTCGGTCAACCGATCGGCATGCTCGGCGGCGGCGAATACGAACTGCAACCGATCACCGTCAGCACCTACGACTCGGCCTATATCCACATGGAGCGCATCGGCGCCCGCTTCGGACTGCTGGTGTGCGATGAATGCCATCATCTTCCGGCCCCCACCACCCGTCTGACGGCCCAGATGTGTGTCGCCCCCTATCGACTGGGACTCACCGCCACCCCGGAACGTCCCGACGGACAAGAAGAGGAACTGTTCAATCTGCTGGGGCCGCTGGTCTACCGCTGCGAAATCGCCGATCTGGAAGGAGCCTTCCTCGCCCCCTATCGTCTGGAGCAGATTCCGGTGATCCTCGATCCCGACGAACGCCTCGCCTACGACGCCGCCTACGCCCAATACCGGGAGTTCGCCCGCTCCACCGGGGTCAATCTCTCCCGGCCCGCCGGTTGGAGCCAGTTCATCATGGTCTGCTGCCGCTCGCGGGAGGGACGCGCCGCCATGGCCGCCTATCGCATGCAAAAACGGCTCGCCCGCGCCTCCCGCGCCAAGTTGCGCATGGTCTGGACCCTGATGCGTCGCCATCGTCACGAGCGCGCCTTGCTGTTCACCGACGACAACGCCACCGCCTATGCCATCGGTGAAACCTTCTTTCTGCCAGTGATCACCCACAAAACGAAACTCGCCGAACGCACCCGCTTTCTCGACGGCTTCCGCGCCGGAGAGTTTCCCTTTCTGGTCAACTCGCGGGTGCTCAACGAAGGGATCGATCTGCCCGAGGTGAGCGTGGGCATCATCGTGTCGGGCAGCGGCTCGATCCGGGAACATGTGCAGCGTCTGGGACGCCTGCTGCGCCCACGGGCGGGCAAACAGGCCGTGCTCTACGAACTGGTTTCCCAGGATACCGCCGAAACCTTCACCAGCGAACGGCGTCGTCAACACGCCGCCTATCAGCGGGGAGATGCCGGATGCTGAGTCGGGAATTTCTGCGCTTCGACCGGCGCGGCGGCAAGATCATCCCCCGGTTCATCGATCCGGAAAACACCCTGCTGCAAGAGTTCGCGCGGGATCTGGCTCTGCTCTACGCCGCCAGCGAAGGCCAAAGCCACGAAGAGTTGAGCGAGGCGACCATGCCACGGATCAACGCCTTCCGGGCTCCACTGGTGGCCAAGGGGCTGAACAAACTGCTGCTGGATCGCTGCACCTTCCGGGAGAGCCTGGAAGGGTTGCAGGAACGGCGTCTGGCCACCTTCCAGGCGGCGGCGCAGATCCTGAAATCCTCCCGCAACACCGATCTGGAGCGGTTTCGTCTGGCCGTGGCCCAGGCGATGGAGAGCGACGATCCCGATCAACTGGCTCTCGAACTCCACGCGGATCTGCCGGACCGTCAACCCCTGATCGCCTTCGATCCCATCGAACCCGAAGAGCTGTTGCATCGCTACAATCTGTCCATGGCCCAGGGGCCGCTCTTCTGGGCCGATCGTCTGACCCTGCACCTCCGGGAGCCGGACGCGGGACGACAACGACAATTTTTTCAACATCTGAAATGGTTTCAACTGCTGGCCACCATCACCCACGATCCGAAGGTGA
>JADGBU010000308.1 GCA_015231295.1 Magnetococcales bacterium
CGCAAGGGGGGCGAATCATTCGATCTGATGGTGGTCAATCGGGTGATGCTGCCTTATTACGTCCGGCAGGGGTGGGTCAACCCGATCGACAAAGGACGATTGAAGCATCTGGCCCAGTTCGATCCCCGGTGGCTGGTGGAGCCGGACTCCGATGGCCGGTTGATGGCGGTTCCCTATTTCTGGGGCAACATCGGTCTGGCCTATCGGGAGGATCTGATGAGCACGCCCCCCGCCGGATGGAACGATTTTTTCCAGCCTCCCGAGCCGTGTCGGGGACGCATTCAGGCGATCGAATCGGATCGGGAGCTGCTCGGCATCGCCTTGAAAGCCCTGGGCCATTCGGTCAACAGCGAGGACGGGGCCGCTTTGAGCGCGGCGGAGGCCCTGTTGCAGGCGCAGAAACCTCACGTCAAGAGTTATCGTTACATCGAGCTTGGGCCGGAATCCCCTCTGGTGACGGGGGAGGTGTGGATGGCTCTGGTCTTCAACGGCGACGCTCTGAAGCTGGCGGAGCATCATCCATCGATTCGTTATCTGCATCCGCCCGAGGGGAGCATTCTGTGGATCGACGATCTGGCCGTGGGCAGCGGTTCGGCCCGTCGGGAGCTGGCGTTGGATTTCCTCGATTTTCTGAATGATCCCGCCATGGCGGTGCGAAACGCCGAAGCGTTGCATTTCGCCTCGCCCAATCGGGAGGCGTTGCGTTTGGGTTCCAGGAAATATCTGGAAGATCCCATCATTTTTCCCCCCGAGGAGGTGTTGAGCCGTTCGGAGAGTGTGCGACCGGTCGGCGCGCGCACGCAGCGACGCATCAACGACATCGTGGCCCGGTTGCTGAAGTGAACGGGCCCGGATCGCTCCCCGAGGTGGAGATGGTTCCGGTCCGGAGGCGGTTGTCGGCGCGGCACAATCTTCAGATTCGTCTCGCGCTGCTGGTGCTGCCGCTGTTGGCGGTGGCCCTGGCGACTCTGGGCTATCTGGCCTACGCCGAACTGCGGGATTCGCGCCTGGATGCCGCCCGGGTGGAGCTGCGCAACGCCCTGGATCATGCCAGGGGGGTGATCGTCCATCAGGTCGAGACCCTCGAATCCCATCTGGAGGTCTTCACCCGTTCCGAAATTCTGGAAAAATATCTCGATACCGAAGACGAACAGGAACGCTACACCTTGTTGCAATCGACGTTGATCCGTCTTTTCTCCGGATTTCAGCAGGCGATCGGCGACTATTTCGAGGTGCGGCTGTTGCTGCCGGATGGCTTCGAGGATACCCGTGTCACCAATCTGGATCTGCCCAATCGCTCGGAAGAGGAGGGGGATTCTCCCTTTTTCCGGGCGTTGTCCGGTGCCTCCGGGGGGGCTTTTCATGTGATGGCCACCCATCCGGACAATGAAGCCTGGGTGCTGATGGCGGGTCAACCGCTGCGATCGGAGCGCGCCATTATCAACAAAGGCGAGAAGCGTTCCAAGGTGAAGGGCTATCTGGCCGTGAGCATGTGGCCGACCTTCCTGAAGGATTTGACCCAACAGCGTCAGGTGGGACGCGGCGGGGGATTTGTCATCGCCGACGGCCAGGGGGTGGTGCGGATCGCGCACAAAAGCGATTGGGTGGGGCGCGCCTTGCCCGGCAATCTGTTGGCCTGTGCCCGCTCGGAGTGCGCCGCAGGGGATTCTCTGGCGGTGAATTGGGGCGATCAACCCCATCTGGCCACCGCCGTCACCGTGGAACCCGAACTGCTGCTGGCCGTGGTGATGCCTCTGGAGGAGATCTATCAGGAGACCCGACGACTCTGGATCACCACGTTGCTGGTGGGAACGCTGGCGGTGGTGATCATGGGATTGGCGATGCTGTTTTCGTTGCATCGGATGGTGGTGGTGCCCTTGAGAGTGTTGCGTCGGGTGAGCGTCCGGATCGGTGGCGGGGATTTCACCTCGCCGATTCCGGAACTCGGGCAGGATGAAATCGGTCAGGTGGCCTGGGCCATGGATGGCATGCGTTTTCGGCTCTCTTCGCTCTATCGGGATCTGGCCAACGCGCGGGATCAGGCGGAAAGTGCCAATCGGGCCAAAACCGCCTTTCTGGCCAACATGAGCCATGAAATCCGTACCCCGATGAATGCCATTCTGGGCATGAGTCAGCTCATGCTGCAAGGGGAACTCTCCCCCAGACAGCGGGAACTGTTGAACAAGATTCACGATTCGGCCAGATCGCTGTTGCGCCTGATCAATGACTTGCTGGACTTTTCCCGGATCGAGTCCAACCGTTTGGATCTGGTGCCGGTCCGTTTTCTGCTCGACGATGTGTGGCGCAAGATTCGTCAGCCCTGCGAGGCGCGGGCGATGGAAAAGGGGTTGCGGCTGATCTATCGGCGGGGCGAGCGGGTGCCGGAGCAGTTGGTGGGGGATTTTCATCGGTTGCAGCAGGTGTTGTTCAATCTGGTGGACAACGCCCTGAAGTTCACGGCGCAGGGCTGGGTGAAGATCGAGGTCGAGCGGGTCGAGCGGGTCGGAGAGGCGTTGCTGTTGCGGTTTGAGGTGCAAGACAGCGGTCAGGGATTGAGACCGGAACAGCGGGAGCATCTGTTCGACCGGTTCACCCAGGGGGATGCCTCCAGCTCCCGGGCGCACGGAGGAACGGGTTTGGGACTGGCCCTGTGTCGCGCTCTGGTGACGATGATGGGAGGGGAAATGGGGGTGGAGAGCCAACCGGGTCAGGGGAGTCGGTTCTGGTTCACCGCACGGTTGCAGGAGGTTCCTGTCGGCGAGGGGGTGGCGGCGGGGTGGATGGCGTCCGAATCGTTGCCGTCGATGGCACCGGAAGCGATTCCGGTGGCGATCGAGGGGTCGGTTGACGAGGCGTCCGGGGAGTCGCCGACGGAGGCGTGGTCGC
>JADGBU010000030.1:0-10230 GCA_015231295.1 Magnetococcales bacterium
CCCAAGGGCTTCGCCCTTGGATCCCACCAGGGGCCAATGGCCCCTGGACCCCAATGGATTCAACGCGACAGATGCCGCTCCAACACGGTCAGCATCTCGGCGGTCTGTTCGGAGTAACGCAGGGTGTATAATACGTTTTCAATCGGCAAAATGCCGATGCGACCGCCGACCAGCTTGCCGGATCGAATCACCGGAGCCCGCGTCAGACAGCCCAGACCATACAACGCCCGATAGAGCGGCTGCTTGCGCAGTCGAGGCATCAAGCCCTCTCCCACCTGGGTGAACTGCTCCCCGCCCGGACGCCACCAGGTGTTGCCGTAATCGGGATAACTGGGAAACAGCGTATCCAACCCCTTGAACTGGGCATCCCGCACCAACTCATCCCACAATCCCCGGGGACGGAAAGGATAGAGCGGATTGGCGTAGAGCATCGCATCGGGAAAGCGTCCGGCATTTTCGATCTGTTCCAGGCAATAGGTCATCACATCCTCGATGCTCTTGTCGCTGGACAAAAGCCTCTCCGGACGCCGAATGAATCCCACCCCCTGTTCGGCGGCGATCCGTTCGACCTGGGGATTTTCCGAAAACAGATGAATCTCCCGCAGATAATGAGCTTTTTTCAAATCCCGCACCAAATCCGACAGCAGATCCCGTCCGGCCAGCAGACGCAGTTCTCCCATCAACGGCACCACCGCCGCCACATGACAGGCCTCGGGAAGCATGGTATCGGGCAAGCCTTGAAGACTCTCCGAGCCATCCACCTGTTCGATGATGGAAACCACCCCTCGGGCGCGCCGGGAATCGTTGCCCTGATGCAGACCGTGATGATGATAGACCGTGGCCTCGGGCTCGTAGACCAGTTGGAACCCGGCCTCGATCATCGCCTTGCCCCACACCCGATCCTCGATATTCGTCACCGCCGCGTCGAACGGAACGCGCTCCCAAAGCTCCCGACGCAACATGCTGTTGGCGTTGTGAAAAAAATAGTCCTTGATCTGAACGCGACGATCCTGACCGAACACGATCATCAAATCCCGTTTATCCACGTCATCGCTGAAGGCCACGGGAATCTGACGACCATAGACCCCGGCGATCCGGGGATCGGAAAAATTGCGATGAAGCGCGGAAAGCCAGGTGCGATCCTGGGGAACGCAATGGGCCGACAGACAGACGATATAACGCCCCCGAGCCTGGGCGATGCCGAGATTCAAGGCGAGTCCGGGCAGATAGTGATCGATGGTGATGATTTGGGCCATCGGAAAGCGTCGGGCCACCTCCACGGTCCGATCCGTGCTGTGGTTGTCCACCAGAATCACCTCGAAATCATCCCGATCCTGATTGAAAACCGCCTGCAAACAGTGACGAATCCAGGTTTCCTCGTTGCGGGTGCGGATGATGATGGAGATTTCCGGCATGTCAGACCTGTTGAAACATGTCCGGCGTCAACAGCACGTCGGCGGGAACGTCGCGGATCAGTCGGCGTCCGAGGTAGGCTCCCGCCTCCTTGGGGGGAATGCCGGTGCCGGGATTGCGATAGACCACATCCGCTTCGTGGAGCGTCTCCCCCTGAGTCAGGGCGCGCGACGAGACCATCGAGACGTGATATTTGTGACGTGTCACCCGTTCCCGGTCGGAGACGAATTTTTCTCCCGTGCCCCGCATGGTTTCGATGGCGCGAATGTCGCGGATCATGGCGGCGAGTTCGTCGGGTTCGAGGGAGATTTTGTGATCGAATCCGGGCAGGGTGCGATCCAGCGTGAAATGTCGCTCCACCAGACGCGCCCCCATGGCCGTGGCCGCCAGGGTGGGCAGGGTGCCGATCTCATGGCCGGAGTAGCCGACCGGAAGAGAATAGCGTCGTCTCAATTGGTCGATCATGGCCAGATTGCACAACTCCGGCGGGGTCGGGTAGACCGAAACGCAGTGCATCAGGGAGAGTTCGGTGTCGTGCCGGGTGAAAAGTGCCACCGCGCGATCGATTTCATCCCATTCGGCCATGCCGGTGGAGAGGATGGTCGGTTTGCCCAGTTTGGCCAGATGTTCGAGCAGTGGCAGATTGCCCAGAGAGTGACTGGCCAATTTGTAACGGGTCAGACCAAGCTGTTCCAGAAAGGCGACGGCGGGAATGTCGAAGGCGGTGCAGAGAAATTCGATGTCACGCTGGCGACACTGCTCCTGGAGTATCCGATAGGCGGGCAGATCGAATTCGATGTGGGCGCGAATTTGACGGTAGGTGGCACCGAATTCGGGAAAACGGTCATCCAGGGCGTCGAGGACCGAGCCGATGGCCAGAATATCCACCGTGCGCTTCTGGAATTTGACGGCATCGGCTCCGGCGTCGGCGGCGACATCGATCATGCGTTTGGCCAGATCCAGGGAACCGTTATGGTTCAAACCGGCTTCGGCGATCACATAGACATGGGCGTCTTGACTCATGACTCTCTCTGCTCTCAACGGGTGGAGAAAAATTGCCGCAACATTCCGGCGGCGTGACCGTAGGCGATCTCCTGTCCTTCGCGGGTCATGCCACCGACATGAGGCGTGATCAGAATCCGATCGTCCTGAATCGCCCTGGCGATCAACGGATTGATCGCCTTGTTGCGCACCTCGTCGGCCAACACATCGGTCGCCAGTCGCGCCGCCGGATTGGCATCCAGAAAGGCCATCAACGCCACCTCATCCACCACATCCCCACGGGCGGTATTAACCAGCAACACATCCGGTCGCATCTGTGCGAACCAATCGGCGTTGACCATGTTCTGCGTGGTCTCGTTGGCGTGGACGTGCAGACTGATCACCTCCGATTCGGCCAGCAACTGGGGCAGTTCCACCGGTTCGATTCCGGGCTCCTCCACCCGCTTGAAGGGATCGACCACCAACACCCGCGCCCCGAAGGCCCGGCAGTAGCGGGAGAACATCCCCCCCAACCGACCGTAACCCACCACGCCGATGGTCAGATGATCCACCTGACGACCGATGAAGCGGGTATAATCCCACTCGCCCCGCTTCACCGACTCGAACGAATCGGGCACATGACGCAACGCGGCCATCATCAGGGCGAATGCGTGCTCCGCCGTGGACGAGATGCGATTGATGAAAGCCCGCTCTTCGGTCAACGACAGAATCGTCAATCCGCGCCGCGCCGCCTCGGCCTTGTCGATGTGATTGGTGCCGGTGGAAGCGGTACAGATCACCTGCAGTTCACTTCCGGCCTCCAACACCTCCGCCCCCAGAAAGACATTCGACTTGTTGGGATTGGTGAACAGGGCGCGACATCCAGGCAGATGCCGTTTCACCTCGTCCGGGGTCGGGTGATCGAGATAGATCACCTCTCCGACCGATTCGAGAATTTCAGAGACGCCGGCAATGTGTCGTACCGGCGTGATCACGAGAATGGATGGTCTTTCCACGATATCTCCTTGCTGATGATTTCCCTCACCCACCCGTTTCACGTCCGGCGAGCAGCAACTCGGCGATTTTGAAATCGACCCACGAATCGACGTTGACCCCCTGTTCCGGAGTCAGAAACCAGGGACGACTCTCCACGGTTCCATACCGCCGCCCTTCGACCATCAGATGATCCCGCCTCAAGGCGTAGATGGCCCCGCTGCGGATATAGGCATCGGGTTTGAGATCCTGCCGTCGGGTCTCCGGGGTCTCCGGCAGACAGAAATCGACGATGCGATCCTCGACGATCTTTTTGATGCGGATCGGATGATGATCCTCCAGCCGATGCACCCCGATCACCGAATCGGCACCGGTGGCGATCAACTTTTCCAGCGCGCCGTCGATATCGGCGACGGTTTTCATGGGATTGGTACACATCAACTCAATCACATAATCATACACCACGCCCTCTTGCGCCTCCACCCAGGCCACGGCGTGACGCATGGCATCGACGGAGCTGGCTCCATCGGTGGAGAGTTCGGCGGGACGCAGGAACGGGGCTTCGGCTCCGAGACTCACGGCCACGTCACGAATCTCGGGATCGTCGGTGGAGACCAGATAGCGGGTGATGTGACGACTCTTCAGGGCTTCGCGAATGGTCCAGCCGATGAGGGGAATCCCATGAATCGGCAGGACATTCTTGCGGGGTACACTTTTCGATCCCCCCCGTGCCAGAGTCAAGCCGAGGATTTTCGGTCTACGCATTGAGTCTGCCATCATCCGGAATCCCACGCTGACCCATGAAAAGTGACGAAAAAATCCCCGATCAGCCGAGAGTACGGGCCAACCGCTGGATTTCGAGGACAAAGGAGTCCTTGCTCCAATCGGTGTTCTGCTCGAAGTAGTTCAGGATTTCCGCACCGAGATACTTTTTCATCGACTTGGCGATCAAGGCCCGCTCCTCGGCGGAGAGCATATGGGTCCATTCCAGGGTACGGTTCTGACTGAAGGGGGAACAGGGGTTGAACAGACCGAAACCGACCGTGACCGCGCCACACTGATCACAAACGAAACGATCCTCCTCCTGCTCGGTGCGGGAAAAGTCGGTGCGCTTTTCCAGGTAGGCACTGGAGAATCCTTTCGCTTTGCGGATGGAAAAATGACCACCACACGCACAACCGTACCGCTCGAAGGTTTCGAAGAAGGAGAGCATCGTCGGCTCGAACGCCACATCCAGCACGCCGCAGACTCCCCGCAACTGCTCCTCGGGATTGTCCATGAAACCGTCGAAGCTCACCGGGATGGTCCCTGCCTCCAGGGACATTTTCATCAAGGGTTTCAGCTCCTGCTGCATGTAGAGGTCGAGATTGTCCGCAGTCAGTTTCCAATCATCCCGGTGCCAGCGACGGGCGAACTTGTGGCGGGAGGACCAGATGGCATAGGGATTCCGATAAAGCAGAATCCGCCCCATGCCGTCAAAGGAACGCTTGGGCCAGACGATGCGCTCGGATTGCAAAACGGTGTAACGAAGATTCTCCAGATTTTTTTTCTGACCGCCCGTGAAGTAAACCGACAACATCCGGGAGAGATCCAAAGGTGCCACACCAGCAACACGGACCGGATCACCGAGGCCGTTGATCCATTGCTTGGTAGAACGAAAAGCAATAGAATAGACCTCGGGATGATTATGCAGCATGGCAGAGAAAAGATTGGAACCACCACGGGGCATAGTGAACAAAATTAAATTTTTCATTGTCGTTCGCTACGATACCTTTAAGAAGACACTTGGGATGGTGTAAGTCAAACACGAGAAAAACGAACGGAAACCGCAAAAAAATCAACACGCCTCCTGCCCGAATCCGGACACGATTCCGACACGATGGGAACCCGAAGAAATATTCAAAATTGATGCCAAATCAGATCAGAAAAGGAACCGCCGAAAGGTAAGTCACCGTTAGTCCTCACAGATCGCGCAAACCAAACGTTGACAAACATTAAAGCATGGCATCATTATCCACTTCAAGCCACTTCGCACAACCCTTTTGAATCAAAACCTGAAGCCAATCCGCATGAAGCCAAATCCCAATCAGACCCCACCCCCTCTTGAGGAGCGGATCTATTCGGCCCACTCGCGCATCCTTCATCCACGAGGATTGCTGAACGAGATGGCACGGGATTTGTGGAATTCCAAAGAGTTGGCATGGCAACTGTTCCGGAGGGATGTCAGTCAACGCTATCGACAATCGGTATTGGGCATTCTCTGGGTATTGGTGCCGCCCCTGGTCACCACTGGCATATTCGTCTTTCTCAACTCCCACAAAATTCTCAACATCGAACCCACCGACATTCCCTATCCGGTCTACGTGATGCTCGGGACGCTGCTGTGGCAGATTTTTTCCGAAAGCGTGCTCGCCCCCTTGCAGGCCTTCAACGCCTGCGTGCCGATCATGACCAAGATCAACATGCCTCGGGAAGCTCCGATCCTGGCGGGTATGGGACAGGTACTTTTTTACGCCAGCGTGCAATTCCTGCCGGCCCTGGGGATCATGATCTGGTCCGGGGTGCCCCTGGGTCCGGCGATTCTGCTCGCTCCGCTGGCCATTCTGATCCTCATGATCCAGGGCATGGCGGTGGGACTGTTTCTGGTGCCGGTGGGCGGACTGTTCCGGGATATCAACGAAGGGGCATCGTTGGCGCTCAAGCTGGCCTTTTTTCTCACGCCGATCGTCTACCCCCCCCCGAAAGAGTGGCCCTGGTCGCTGCTGGTTTCGCTCAATCCGGTGGCCCCGATCCTCCAGGGCGCACGGGATATCCTCACCAAAGGCACCCTCAACGATCCCATCACCTTCTGGCTGATCAGCGGAGGATCGCTCGTCGCCCTGCTGCTGGCTCTGATCTTCTATCGCCTCGCCATTCCGGTGGTCCTGGAGCGCATGGGAGCCTGAAAATGCCCGAAGAGCTGCTGATCAATGTGGAGACCATCTCCAAGAAATTCTGTCGCGGTCTCAAGCGGTCGCTGTGGTACGGTCTGGTCGATATCGGACGGGAACTCACCGGACACGATCGCACCCATCAGTTGCGAACCGATGAGTTCTGGGCCATCCAGGATCTCTCCGTTCAGGTGAAACGAGGAGAGTTGCTCGGGGTCATCGGTCCCAACGGCTCCGGAAAAACCACCCTGCTGCGCCTGATCAACGGCCTGATCATGCCCGATCTGGGACGAATCACCATTCGGGGGCAGGTGGGCGCGCTGATCCAGCTGGGAGCCGGCTTCAGCCCGATTTTAAGCGGACGGGAAAACATTCTCATCAACGCCGCCGTGCTCGGCATCTCCCGGCAGGAACTGAAAAAAAGCCTCGACGATATCATCGAGTTCGCCAATCTGGGTGAGTTCATCGACGCCCCGGTGCAAAGCTACAGCTCCGGAATGCGCGCCCGTCTCGGCTTCGCGGTCGCCATCCACATGAAACCCGATATCCTCCTCGTGGACGAAGTGCTCTCGGTGGGCGATCTGGTGTTCCGCAACAAGGCGCTCGAACGGATGAATCAACTGGCCAACTCCGGCGTGGCGGTGATCTTCATCTCCCACAACCTGAGCCAGGTCGATCGACTCTGCACCCACGCCCTCTATCTCCACAAGGGACGGGCCGTCACCTTCGGCCCCCCCACCGATGTGATCGCCCGCTATGTCAGCGATACCACCGCCCACGACTCCACCATGCGCCACTATCCGGGCACGGATCAATCCTTCGTGGTGCAGGCCTGCGCCTTCTGCAACCTGGAAGGACAACCCATCGAGCAACTGGTTTCGGGTGAACCGGTCGTCATCTCCTTGACACTCGATGTCCGGGAACCCCTCGACTCCCCCCTGATCTGCTTCATGTGGGAACCCCAGGGCCGCTCCATCATCCTGGCCTATACCCATCAGCCCAGAGATGAGGTCCGGGAGTCCCTGATGCCCGGACGGCGCGTGATCGAAACCGTCATCCCCAAACTGCCGTTTCTGCCGGGACGCTACCGGCTGCGCATGTCGGTTGCCGGCAAGATCGAATCCCAACTCCTCGGCAAGGTGGACAATCTCGCCACCCTCGACGTTTCCCCCCGTCCGGGCCAGTACATCATCACCAACGAGGCCGGTTTCGTGGAACTGGATGCCTCCTGGCGTTTCCAATGATGCCGAACATCCCCTTTTGCTGAACCGATCCTCATGACTCCGCGACTGCAACGCATTCTTTTGGTTTCTGGCCGGGAACTCCGGGAAAATCCCTATCGGGAGTTGATCATCAAAACGTTGCTGGAACGCCAGGGGATTCAGGTCCGCTACGTGATTCCGGGTGGCGCGCTCAACAAAAGCACCTCCATCGACACCATCCCCGAAGATCCGGTACTCCGACAGGCGGGAGCCCTGCTGGTGTCCACCGAAGCCCAGTTTCGCCACGCCATGCGCGATTGTCAGTTGGTGGTCTTCAGCACCTGGCGCAGCTACATCACCCTGACCCGACTGGCCCAGGCCGAAGGGCGACCCACCATCAACTTCTGCGCCACCTCCGGCATCGATCACTGGACCCATGGGGTGGAACGGTGTCTGATCCGCAGCCCCTTCACCCATCGTCTGCTCCGGTTCGAACACGAAACCATGGGTCTGCCCCTCCCCCCGGCGGATCAGATCCGCATCGTCGGCTCGATCCAGTACACCTTTCCGGAAAATCATCAACCGGTCTCGTTCCCGGACCGGGAGCGTTTCTGCCATCATTACGGTCTCGATCCCCAACGGCCCATCGCGGTCTTGTTTCCCAAAGGGATCCAACTGTTCCACAAAAAAATCGCCCTGTGGTTCAAACAGTGGAATCAAACCCAGGTCGATGCGTACAATCAATGGTTTCTGGATCGCTACGCCCGCATCTGCCAGGAAGCCCAAAAGGCCCGCTGCAATCTGCTGATCAAACTCCATCCCGCCGCCTATGCCGGCTATCTGTGCGACAGCGATGAGGAGTTCCGCTACTGGAACCGATATCCCTGGGTCCGGATCCTCCAGCCGGAACATACCATGGCCATGTTCCGCTTCGCCGACGTGGGTCTGGGGATCAACTCCCATTCCGCCCTGGATATGGGCTATTTCAACAAGCCGTTCGTCTATGTGGACTCCGATCTGGTCTCCCCGCCGGAGCTGCCCTCGTTCCAGTCGATCCATCTGAGCGATCTGCCTCCCGGCCCTTCCAGCCATTGGCACACCGATCCGACCCGGATCAATCCCTGGTTCCACACCTGGCTCGGAGGCTTCAGCCGGGTCGAGGAGCTGGCCGGAGTGCTGGACGATCCGGTGCGCGCCCTGCCGATCGATCCCGTCGATCGACAGGCCTTCATCACCGAATTCTGGGGCATGGATGATGATCGGGCTGCGGAACGCATCGTCGCAGAGATTCTGGCCTTCGGCGAGGAGACACTCTCTTCCTGGTCCCGACAGCTCTCCTGGCCCCGGTGGCGGGGCCGGATCGCCGATGGACTCCACCGGCTGCGGCCCGCTCCGGAGTGACCCGAATCCGCAGAAGAGATCAGGAATCCGCCGGAGTCCGAACCCGCTCCGGCTGGCAGAGCGGACAGTAAAAAGCCGATCGCTGACCCAGACGCAACATGAGAATTCCAGTTCCGCAGACCGGGCAGGGCTGACCCGTCCGGCCATAGACCTGCAAAGAAACCGCGAAATATCCCGGCCTGCCATCGCTTTGCCGATAATCCCGCAAGGTGGTGCCGCCCTGGACGATGGCGGCGCGCAAGACCCGTCGGATCGATTCCACCAGACGTTCGCAATCGTCGCGGGAGAGGTCGCGGGCCGCCCGGGCCGGATGCACTCCGGCCAGAAACAGCGACTCCGCCGCGTAGATGTTCCCCACCCCGACCACCACCGCCGGATTCATCAGCAGCGACTTGATCGCCACCCGACGGGCGCGACAGATCGTGAACAGATGATCGGCGTCGAACGCCGGATCGAAGGGTTCCGGCCCCAACGACGCCAACAACGGATGACTCTGCCAGGGATCCTCCAACCAGAGCAGCGCCCCGAAACGACGCGGATCGTTCAGACAGAGGCGGGTGTCGTCATCGAGGGTCCAGAGCACATGATCATGCGGCGCGCGCGGACTCTCCGCCGATTGGATGAAGAGCCGTCCCGACATGCCCAGATGAATCAATACATGACCGGTTCCGCAGGCCCAGAGCAGATATTTCCCCCGTCGGATCAGGGCGCGGATCGGGTTTCCGACCGTCTCCCGTCGCAACCGCTCGACGGGAATGGGCCAGCGCAACCGGGGCGTGTAGACCTGAAAATCCCGAATCACCCGACCGGTGAGACGAGGCGTCAATCCCGCCCGGATGGTTTCGACTTCGGGGAGTTCGGGCATGACCGGATCAGGCCGCTTCGCCCATCCGGATCACTTCCGCCAGCACCGCCTCGGCGTGACCCTTGGTGCGCACATTGTTGTAGACCTTCCGGACCACGCCCTGATGATCGACGATAAAGGTCGATCGGACCAGGCCCATGCTGGTTTTGCCGTATTGGGTTTTTTCGCGCCACACGCCGAAGGCTTCGCAGAGTTCGCCCGCGCCATCGCTCAACAGGGTAAAGCTCAACCCCTGTTTGGCGCAGAAACCCACATGAGACTGCACCGAATCCTTCGATATCCCGATGATCGTGAATCCCCGTTCGGCAAAGGCGGGGCTCAACGTTTGAAAATCATTGGCTTCGAGAGTACAGCCGGGGGTATTGTCCCTGGGATAGAAATAAAGAATCGCTCCTTTGGGGCCTAAACGATCCCGCAGGGGCATTTGAACCTGATGTTGATCCAA
>JADGBU010000030.1:10649-26820 GCA_015231295.1 Magnetococcales bacterium
CTCCGGCCCTCGGCTCCCAAAGCCGATGCGCTACCAGACTGCGCCACACCCCGATCCAGTTGGAAATCCTACTCCAAAAACGCCCTCCTGAGCAATGGCCGGAAACAAAAAATCACCCGTCACCGGCGGCCATGGCATGGAAACTTGGTTTCCTGGCTCCATTCGGTCTATGATGACAAGTTGCGGGGCCACGCGCCATGGACCTTATCTCCCAAAAACCGGAGCACCCGAAACGGGAATCAACGTCACTCCATGAAGATCGTCATTGTCGGATTGAGTCACAAAACCGCGCCAGTGGCCATACGGGAACGTCTCGCTTTCACCAGCGACGAGCTGCCCCGTTGTCTGGGAGAGCTGCGCGCGACACCGGCGATCCGGGAGGTGGCATTGCTCTCCACCTGCAACCGGGTCGAGATCTATGGTGCCGGGCAGCATCCGGAACGGGTCGGCGAAGAGATCACCTCCTGGCTGGCCAACACGCGAGGGGTGGAGCGGGAGCTGATGGAAGCCCATCTTTACCGTCTTCACGATCGGGATGCGGTGCGTCACGGCTTTCGGGTGGCGGCGAGTCTCGACTCCCTGGTGGTGGGAGAGGCCCAGATTCTCGGCCAGATGAAACAAGCCTATCAACTGGCCGGCGAGGCCCGCGCCTCGGGCGTGGTGCTGGATAAATTCTTTCAACACGCCTTTCACGCCGCCAAGCAGGTGCGCAACGAAACCGGCATCGCCCGCAATCCGGTTTCGATCGCCTCGGCGGCGGTGTCGCTGGCGCGCCGGATCTTCGGGGATCTGAAAGGATGTCGCTGTCTGCTGATCGGGGCCGGAGAGATGTGCGAACTGGCCGCCCGGCATCTGGTGACGGATGGCGTGGAAATTCTGGTGGCCAATCGCACCCTCTCCCGCGCGGTGGCCCTGGCGGAAAGCTTTGGCGGTCAGGCTCTGCCGCTGAGCGATCTGGAACTCCACCTGGACAAGGCCGACATCATTCTCTCCTCCACCGGCGCGACCGAACATGTGGTCACGGCGACCATGATCAAATCCGCCTTGAAAAAAAGACGTCAACGTCCGCAATTTCTCATCGACATCGCGGTGCCCCGGGATCTGGATCCGCTCATCGGCCAACTCGACAACGCCTATCTCTACGATATCGACGATCTGAGCCGCATCGTCGAAAACAATCTCAAGGATCGGGGCAAGGAGGTGATCGCCGCCGAGGCGATCCTCGAAAAACGCAGCGAAGAGTTTCTGCGCTGGCTGGAAACCCTCGATCTGGCTCCGGTTCTCACCGCGTTGCGGGAGAAACTGGAAACCATCCGGGATCAGGAGGTGGCCCGCGCCCTGAACGGCTGGCCGGGCCTGACCCCGGAAGATCAAAAACGGGTGGAACAATTGGGTCGGCTGATGGTCAATAAAATATTGCACGCACCGCTGAGTCGTCTGAAACATCTGGCCGCCGAGCCGGATGGCGATCTCTATGTGGACGCGGCGCGACAACTGTTTCAACTGGATCAGGCGTGACGGCATGAGCACAACGTTTCTGCGTAAATTCGATACCATGCGTCGGCGTCACGCCGAGCTGAACGCTTTGCTGGGTCAATCCAGCACCCAGAACGATGCCGCCGAATACGCCCGTCTGAGCAAAGAGTACGCCGATCTCGACCCCCTGGTGGAAGCCTGGATGGAATATCTCGGCCTGGAAACGGAGATACGCGATACCGAGGCGATGCTCGACGACCCGGAAAGCGATCCGGAAATGAAACGAATGGTGCGGGAAGAGCTGGATCAGCTCAAGACCCGACTCGATGAAAAAATTCCGGAACTGCAACTGCTGCTGGCCCCGAAAGATCCTCACGAGGGCCGCAACGTCATTCTGGAAATCCGCGCCGGCACCGGCGGCGATGAGGCGGCCCTGTTCGCGGCGGATCTGCTGCGCATGTATGGCCGCTTCGCCGAACAGAACCGCTGGCGTCTGGAACCGATGTCGAGCAGCCCGACCCAGTTGGGAGGCTTCAAGGAGGTGATCGCCATGATCTCCGGAAAAGGAGCCTGGTCGGCCTTCAAATTCGAGTCCGGGGTGCATCGGGTGCAACGGGTGCCCACCACCGAAGCCGGAGGACGCATCCATACCTCGGCCTGTACCGTGGCAGTGCTGCCCGAAGCCGATGAGGTGGAAGTGACCATCAACGAACGGGATGATCTGCGCATCGATGTCTTCCGCTCCTCGGGTCCGGGGGGACAGAGCGTCAATACCACCGATTCGGCGGTACGCATCACCCATCTGCCCACCGGAATGACCGTGACCTGTCAGGATGAAAAGTCGCAGCATAAAAACAAGGCCCAGGCGTTGAAGGTGCTCAAGGCCCGATTGCTCGACATCGAACAGCGCGCCGCCCACGACGAACGCTCGAAAGATCGCCGGGATCAGGTGGGCTCCGGGGATCGCTCGGAGCGGATCCGAACCTATAATTTTCCACAGAACCGGGTCACGGATCATCGGGTCAATCTCACCTTGCACAAACTCGATCAGGTGATGGAAGGGGATCTGCGGGAGATGGTGACCACCCTGACCGCCCATCATCAGGCCGAACTGCTGGCCCGCATGGGCGAGGAGTGAAACCATCGATGAACCGTGCGCTCCGACCATCACCCCCGATTTCCCGGCAAACCCTGCTCTGGATCACCGGCGTGATGATGCTGACGGTCGGATCGATGGGAATGAAATCGGTGGAAGCCCAACGCGAGGTCAACTATCGGCAACCGGCCTATATCACCAACGCCTACTTTTCCGACAAGATGACCCAGAAAGGCGAAACCATGCAGCCCCGATCGGTGATCAAGGCGTTGCGGGTCTCGTCCGAAGAGGTGTCGGGATATTTCGTGCTCGATCTGATGTTGACCAGCAGTGGCATGCATCACGTCAAGGTCGATATTCTGGATCATCAGGGAACCCTCGCCACCCGTTTGGACTATCCCCCGATTCAAGCGACCCGGGAAGAACAGTTGCCAATGTTCACCGCTGCGGGAACCGTCGCCGGAGACCTCGCACCGGGTTTGTGGTTTTTCAAGGTCTATGATCAGGTGGACAAGAAAGAGTGGGAAAATCTGGGAACCTTCGCGATTCAGGTGGTCGCGAATCCGGGGGAGTGAGAAGGTTTATAAAAACGAAAGGGTTGCGGAGATCCTTCCTGCAGGGGCTTCGCCCCTGGACCCCACCAGAGGGCTTCGCCCCTGGACCCCACCAGAGGGCTTCGCCCCCTGGACCCCCACCAGGGGCCAATGGCCCCTGGACCCCAATGGTGAAGGGTATGGGATCTTTTGACGATCCGAATGGATGAAAGTTTTTGAGCGTTGTTTACGATAGGGAGATCAGATCATATGTCACGTTCAGAGGAGTTGTTTCAAAACGCCCAGAAGGTCATTCCGGGAGGCGTCAACAGCCCGGTGCGCGCCTTCAAGTCGGTCGGCGGCATCCCGCCCTTTATCCGCTCGGGCAAGGGAGGCATGATCACCGATGTGGATGGCCGTGACTATGTGGATTATGTGGGCTCCTGGGGTCCATTGATCGTGGGTCACGCCCATCCCACCGTCGTCGAGGCGATCCGCAAGGCCGCCGAGAATGGCTGCTCCTTCGGTGCCCCCACCGAAGGCGAAACCCTCCTGGCCCAACGCATCATCGATCGCTTTCCGGGCATGGAAATGGTACGACTGGTCAACTCCGGCACCGAGGCGGTCATGAGCGCGGTACGTCTGGCCCGTGCCGCCACCGGTCGGGATCTGCTGGTGAAGTTCGAAGGATGCTATCACGGTCACGCGGATGGCCTGCTGGTGGCCGCCGGATCCGGAGCGGCCACTTTCGGAGTTCCGACCTCGCCGGGAATCACCCGCGCCACCGCCCGCGATACCCTGGTGCTGCCCTATAACGATCTGGAAGCCGTGGAAGCGATGTGGTCGCTGCGGGGCGAGGAGATCGCCGCCGTCATCGTCGAACCCGTGGCGGGCAATATGGGTTGCGTGCTGCCGGTGCCGGGTTTTCTCGCGGGTCTGCGCCGGATGTGCGATCAATACGGCTCCCTGCTGATCTTCGACGAGGTGATGACCGGATTGCGGGTCGCCCACGGCGGAGCCCAAACCCTGTTCGACATCCATCCGGATCTCACCACCCTGGGAAAGGTGATCGGCGGCGGCCTGCCGGTGGGAGCCTACGGCGGACCGAAATCCCTGATGGAACAAATCGCCCCCTCGGGTCCGGTCTATCAGGCCGGAACGCTTTCGGGCAATCCCCTGGCGGTGGCGGCGGGATTGGCCACCCTGGATCTGCTGGATGCTCCGGGGGTCTACGCGAATCTGGAAGCCAAAACCCGCTATCTGACCAAAGGTCTCTCCCAGGTGATGTGCGCCAAAAACATTCCCTGCGTGATCAATCAGGCGGGCTCGATGTTCGGCCTGTTCTTCACCGAGGCCCAGGCCATCACCAACTTCGCCGAAGTCTCCAAATGCAACGTGACCCGATTCAATCAATGGTTCCACGGCATGTTGCAAGAGGGGATCTATCTGGCTCCGAGTGCCTTCGAGGCGGGATTCGTCTCCCTGGCCCACGATGAATCGTTGCTGGACCTCACCCTGACCATGGCCGAACGGGTGGCGGAAAAAATGCACACCTGATTCTCCACGAGAACAGGAGTCCGGGGAGCGACACGCTCCCCGGCGAAAATTTGAAGATAACGTCTCCAGACCGCCGAAATATTCCGGATTCAGGGGATCCAGCGATTCAGATGGGCCAGAAAGGTGGGCGCGTCCTGATAGCCGATCACGCGGAATCGGGACTGCTCCACCCCCTGGGGATCGAAAAACAGAATCGCCGGCGGACCGAACAGACCAAACCGTTTCAGCAGAGCCTTGTCCTCTTCGGTCTGTAGGGTGACATCGGCCTGAAGCAGCAACACATCCCGCAATCTGGCCCGCACGCCGGGATCGGAAAAGGTGAACTTTTCCATCTCCTTGCAGGAGACGCACCAGTCGGCGTAGAAATCGAGCATCACCCGACGACCGGGATTGGCCGCGATCAAGGCATTCAACGCCGCTCCATCCCGGATCCGCTGGAAGGCCAGATGATCGCCGGAAAAAGAAACCCCCTCGCCTCGCCCCGCAAACACCGCGAGCGGTTTCAGGAGATCACGGCTGCCGCCCATCAGACCGATCAGCAGCATCGATCCGGCCATCAGCAGCACCACCGCGAATGATTTTCCGAAACGCTTCCCGCCCGGCGGGGCCGGTTCCAGCGCGCCCAGATGCACCGCCCATCCGATCAGCAATAGTGACCAGAGCAGCATCGAGAGCCAATCCGGTATCACGGGTTGCACCATCCAGACCGCCACCATCAGCAGCAGCACCCCGAAAAACTGTTTGACCGCATCCATCCAGGCTCCGGCGCGGGGCAGCAGGGTTCCGGCGGAGAGTCCCACCAGCAACAGAGGAACCCCCATGCCCAACGCCATGACGAACAAGGAAGAGCCGCCAAGCAGCACATCTCCACTTTTTCCGATATAGATCAATGCTCCCGCCAGAGGAGCGGCCACGCACGGCCCGACGATCAACGCCGAAAGAGCCCCCATGGCCAGCACGCCGGTGAACTCTCCCCCCTGCAAACGATTGCTGCTTTCGGCCACGCGGGATTGCAGAGAGGCGGGCAGTTGCAGCTCGTAAAAACCGAACATCGACAAAGAGAGCAACACCAGCAACACCGCGCCGGTTCCGAGCACCGACGGGGTTTGCAGAGCATTGGAAACGAGAGTCCCGGACAATCCCGCCGCCACGCCGACGGCGGCATAGGTCAGGGCCATGCCCAGGACGTAGGCCAGGGAGAGAAAAAATCCCCGACTTCGGCTCAGGGTGCCCTTCTGGCCGACGATGATCCCGGAGAGGATCGGAATCATCGGAAAGATGCAGGGCGTCAGGGACAACAGCAGACCAAAACCGAAAAAGGAGCTGACGATCAGCCAGAAATGACCCCCCTGAAACAATCCCGCGATGCGATCGGTTTCGGAGAGCGGAGCCGCAGAGGGGGCGGGTGTCGGGATGGCCGGTTGTTCCGGGGTCGTCGTCGGAGGTGCGGCTTTGGGAATGGCATCGCCGTTGGCGGTGAGAATCCGGGTTTGAGGGGGATAGCAGAGTCCGGCGTCGGCGCACCCCTGAAAGCCGATGCTCCATTGCAGTTCGGTCACGCTCGGGGTTCGGGCAGAGAGTCCGAGCACGGGAATCCGGACGGTCATCGTATCGTAGTAGACGACGACATTACCGAAATTCTCATCCATTTTCTGTTTGCCCGGCGGCAGTTCGTAGGCCCCGAGCGTGACCCCTTCCGGAGGATCCTTGAGATGGATTTTCACCTTGTCGCGATAGAGATAATACCCTTCGACCAGTTGAAAATTCAATTCGACCGTTTGCGGATCCAGGGCATGCAATCCGGTCACAAAGGCGACCTTCGGATCCAAAAAGGTGGCGGCCATTCCCGACGACATCCACGCAACGAGCATCCAACACAACAGCAGCAGACGTTTCATGATTTCCCCATGGATAAGAGTCAGGCCACCATTGGTGGGGTCCAGGGGCCATTGGCCCCTGGTGGGATCCAAGGGCGAAGCCCTTGGTCGGGTCCAGGGGCGAAGCCCTGGGACTTTTCCACCCTCACGGCAAAATATTCTGATGAAGCCGCAGCTCCCGATCGATCAACATCACCCGCAACCCGTCGGGGATGGCCATTTCGGTATCGAGCATAAACGCCGTGCTGTAAACACCACAAAACAAGGCATTCGATCCGATCATGGTCGCGGAAAGAATCTCGCCGGAAACCACCTTCGGGCTCAGGATGTGAGAAAAAACGCCATCGCCCACCCGATGGACCCGTTCATACGAGCCCGAAGTGGTCAAAGCCTGATCCTCGATGTTGACCACCGCCAGAATGGCATCCCTCTGCTTCGGATTCTTGATGGCCACCCCGAAGAGTCGGCCATCCGGTTTTTTTCCGATCACCCGCACATCGCCGCCGAAATTGACCAAGGCCGAACCGATCCCGCGCGCTTTCAGCAGGCGGACCGCCTCATCCACGGCATATTCCTTGATCACGCCTCCCAGATCGATGCGGGTATGGGGGGATCGAAACGACAAGATCCGATCCCGGATCTCCCACACCTCCAACCCGTACCAGGATTGTCGCGCTTCCAGACAGCGTTGCAAGGCTTCGCGGCTCTTCTGACGATAGCACTCCTGGATGGTGCCCATGGTGATATCGAAACAGCCGGCCGTATCGATGCTGAGTTGCCGGACGGTCTGCAAGATCGCGGCGGTCTCCTCATCCACCTCGACCCGACCGCTGGCGCGCCGATTGATGATTCGGGAGAGCATCGAGAGCGGATCGTGATAATTATACTTTTTTTCCAGACGCCGCGTATTCTGCTGAACGGCCACGAACGCTTCGGCGGCGACCGACTCCTCGACCCCGTACAGTTCGACCACGCAAGGAGTGGTCATCGCCACGAATTCGGCATGGGCTTTTTTCATACGCCGCGCAATCCCGACCTCTCCTCCTCCGGGCACTCAGAATCCATAATCGATGCCCAGGGCGGTCCAGGTCATCTGCAGACCGTTCGACTGTCGCTGCGAGGCGGCGTGCAGATTGAGTTTGAAACCCTCTCCCAATTTTCTTTCCAGACCCAGGCCATAGGTGGTGCCGTGCCAGGCTCCCAGACGCTCATCCGCCGAACCATATTCCAGCTCGTCGAACACCTCTCCGCTGTCGTGGGCTTTGTAGAAATCAACCCTTCCTTGCGTATAATAACGAAGCATGGGACTGATGGTCCAGTTTTCATCCGCAGTGACGTGAGCGGTCATGGTGTAGGTATTGGAATGCATGCCCCAATCATCGGTATAATAACGATACTCTCCGTGCAACGCCGTATTGCCGAACAGCTTGGAAACCAGTGAGGTGGAAATTCCGGAGGCATTTTTCTCATCGGGTCGTTTTTCCACCGCCCGCCAGTAAAGGCCATCGGTGGGAATGAAACGAATGATGGTCTGATAGGGATTGCTCAACTCTCCGGATTGACGGGTCCGGAAATAGTTGATCTGCCCCACGGTATTTTTGTCGATGACATGCGAATAACCGATCTGGGCGTTGACGATGTTGAAATCCTTCCACTGATTGAACAGCAGATGATTGGCATCGTTGCGCTGATAAGAAGCGCCCACGGTGATCGAACGGTTGCGGGAAGGATCGAGATTGTAAAGATAACTCAACGATCCCTCCTTGCTGACGAAATCCGATTCGGCGGAATAACTGAAACCGGTGGTGATCTCGTCCCGGTCCGGGGTCCGCTTGACCAGATTGACACTCACCGCCCGTCTTTCGTCATCGATCTGGGTATTCTGATAGCGGAAAGCGTTCCTGGAAGCGTTGCCACCGGCGGCAGTCACCTCTCCGGTGGACTCATCGACTCCGAACCAGACGGCAATCTTGCCATCCGCCAGAGCCTTGCCGCTGGCCCCGGAAACCGTATCCACCCAGATGGGCGTCCCGCCGCTCACCGTGTCGAAGGAGAACGAAACGTTGGCGGTGTAATCGGTGCCGAAATCCTGCTGAATATCCAACAAGGTGTAATGGACCGCAACCCGACCATCGGATTCGTTGTAATGAGACTGCTTGAGCGCGAAACGAGTCTCTTCGGAGGCATCCAGGATCAGAGGGAAGGTGGAAACCGCTCCCAACGCGATCACTTTCAGGCAGTTCGCATTCAGTTGCATCCGCAACCTCCTCCACCGATACCGCCGCCCCCGAAACTGCCTTCCTTGGAGGTGAAGACATGCTCGTTGACCTTCTTGATCGCATCTCCGCCCCCCAACTGCATGTGGGGTTCCGCCAGAGTCCCCTTTTCCCACGCCTTGACGTTGGAGGAACAACCACTCAACAGCATCAGGCTACACAGTGCCAGCGACAGGAATGGCTTCACGGTTTCAACTCCTTGAGGTCGGCGTCGATCACCGCATCGATGTGATCCACCGCGCCGAGGCGCATTTTCACCACCTTGCGACCGTGCAGATAGTAAAAGGCCGGCATGCCCAAAGGTGAAAATTTCGTGACGATCTCCTGGTTGGTGTCGTTGACGATCGGATAGGTCAGGCCGAGAGATTTTTGAAAGGTGACGCCATCCTGGAGATTTTCGTCGGTATCCACCCCCACCAGCCGAACCCGACCCTGCAACCCCCCACTGATTCCTTGAATCAGAGGCTGCTCTTTTTTGCAGGAGGTGCACCAGGAGGCGAAAAAGTTGACCAGAGAGAGCCCGTCGGAAAGCTCCAACCGACGCGCCACCGCCTCGTCGATCTGATCGCCCACCTGATAGGCCTGGGCATCGGAAAAGGAAAACAGGAGACTCAAGGTAAGAGCCGGAATGATTTTTGGAGTGCGCATGAGATCGGGCCTGTGTTGTGTTGGGAATGTTGTGTTGGTCTGGCGACCAGGGGCGTTGCCCCTGACCCCACCAGGGACTTCCGTCCCTGGACCCTGCCAGGGGGATAATCCCCCTGGACCCGTGATGGGGGGGGAGATTTATGGCCCGCCGCGCACCGGCCAGACATAGTTGATGCCGGTTTTGGTCGAAGTGCCGACCGCGCCATTGTTGAAGGAGAGATTCCAGGCACTGGAGGTGCTGCCCGCATAGGTGGTCGATGACCAATAGATGGAGTTCTGAACCGCCGTGAACGGATGTCCGGTCGATAATTTCGCCGCCCGACCGTAATCGAACAACGACTGCATCTCGTCGATGTTTGGCACCCGCCAATCGGAATGGGTGCCGGTGGTGTAGCCCGAACAACTCTGCGAACCGGCATTCAGGGCCGCCACCGCGTTCAGGGTGTTGTCCCAGTTCTGACGCGGCCAGCAGTTGGCATTTTTCATCCAGACCAGTTGAGTCAGATGGTCCGTGACCGTGCCATTGCCATGATCGGTGAATCGGGGAGCCGGCCAGGCAACCCCCTTTTCGAGCTGGCCATCATCACCGGCGCGATATCGGGTGGTCTGTCCGGTCTTGCTCAACGGCGCGCCCGGATCATCCGCCCACCCATCCGGGATTCCCCAACCCGAAGCCAGCAGACACATCCCAACCACCCGACATAATGTTCCGGAAGTCGCTTCCATAAGCGTCACCTTCGCTCTACCCGTGAAAGGAATCCACTGTACCAAGAATCCCGCCGATGCCCGCCCGGAATTCACAACCCACCCCGCACCATCCAGGAATAGCAGGTCGGCGTCTTGGTGGAACTGCTGATGAAGCCACTGCCCAGATAAACCACCCACGCACTGGAAGTGCTGCTGGCATTGGTGGTGCTCGTCCAGTAGTAGTCCGATTGCACATTCGTGAACGGATGACCGGCAGGCAAACCGGGAGCCGTGCGACTGCGATCGATCAGACTTTTCATCTCCTTGATGTTGGCCAACCGCCAATCGGTATGGGTTCCGGTGGTATAACCGGCACAGCTTTGCGTTCCGGCATTCAATCCGGCCACCTTGTCGAGGGCACTGTTCCAGGTGAGCGATCCCCAACAGTTGGCGTTTTTCATCCAGACCAGACCGGTCAAATGGTCGGTGATCGTGCCATTGCCCCCATCCGTGAAACGGGGATCGGGCCAGACGATTCCTTTTCTGGTCGCGCCGTCGTCATTGGCACCATACGAGACGCTCTGTCCGGTTCTGGCAACCGGAGCCGGAACGCCACCAATCGTGATCGTCACCGTCGCCGTATTGGAATCCGCCCGGCCATCGTTGGCCTTGAAGGTGAAATGATCGGTGCCACTGGCCCCCGCGTTCGGAATGTAACGATAACTCCCGGTGGCCGCGTTCAACAGCGAAGCCACCCCCTTGGTGCCGTTGGTCACGATGGAAAAGGTCAAGGAGTCATGCTCGGCGTCGGTGGCGATCAGAGTGCCCGCGCCGGTGGCATTCTGGGTGGTGGTCAGAACGCCGGCGGAAGCCACCGGAGCCGTGTTGGCGTTCTGGATCGTCACCGTCACCGTGGCGGTATTGGAATCCACCCGCCCATCGTTCACCCTGAAGGTGAAAGAGTCCGTACCCGTGGCTCCCGCGTTGGCGGTATAGCTATAGGCTCCGGTGGTGGCATTGGTGAGCGTCGCCCGCCCCTTCGCGCCATTGGCGATCAGACGATAGGTCAGGGGATCCCCATCGCCATCGGTGGCGGTCAGGGTGTCGGTGGCGGGAGTCGTTCCGGTGACGGCCAGCGTATCCGAAACCGCGACCGGTGTATCGTTCGCCGAAGCGAAAGTCACCCGGAACGTATCCCGGATCGTGCTGCCGTGACCGTCATTGGCCGTGACCCGCAAATCGAGGGCCGTGACGCCGGCAGGAGGATTGCCGCTGAAGGTCCGGGTGGTGCCGGAAAAGCGCAACCACGCAGGCAACGCCGACCCGTCGGACAATCGGGCCGTATAGGTGAGCGTATCCCGATCGCTGTCGGCGAAGGTGTTCGCCGGAACCTGAAAGCTCTTGATGCCGCTGCCGCTCCAGCTCTGATCGGCGATCGGATTGACCACCCGGGGGGTATCGTTGGTGGAACCGCCAAAGGTCAGATTGAACGTATCCGAAACCGTGCCGCCATGCCCGTCATCGACCCGCACCACGATCGAACGGGCCGCAGGTGCGGAAGAGGGATTGCCCGAAAAGGTCCGGGTGGCCGGCGAAAAGGTGAGCCACGACGGCAAAGCCGCTCCGCCGGACAAAACCGCCGAATAGGTCAAGGTATCCCCATCCGCATCGGCGAAGGTGGTGGCGGGAATCACGAAACTCTTGGCTCCGCTGCCGCTCCAGAGCTGATCCGCCATGGCGGATTGGACCGTGGGCGTATCGTTGACGTTGGAAAAGGAGAGCGTGAAGGTCGAAGAGGCCGTGCCGCCATGGCCATCGTTGGCGATCACCTTCAAGGCGCGACTGGCAATGCCCGCAGGTGGGTTGCCTCTGAAGGTGCGGGTGGAGGCGGAAAAGCGCAACCACGAAGGCAAGGCGGAGCCATCCCCGCGCGTGGCCGAATAGGTCAAGGCATCCCCATCCGCATCGGAAAAGGTGTTGGCCGGAACCTGAAAGCTCTTGCTCCCGCTTCCGGACCAACTCCGATTGCCGATCGGATTGACCACGGTCGGTGCGGCGGCTTCGGAGTCGGGTATCAGGGAGTAAAACGAAATAAAGAATACAGAACCGAGAAGAAGTTTGTTTTTCATCGGTACTCAATCCTGAGAAGTTTTATGAGCTGAGCCATAGGTTCGACAAGATCCCTCTTTCTCGTCCTGCTGGTCAGGACTGAAGACGGACGATCCCTCTCTGCCCGAAACGAAACCGTCCATTGAGAATGACTTTCATTTCAATTTCATTTCAGTTTCATTTTTAGAATCCGGCAATTCTGGCAAACAGTCAAATGGAATATTGTATAATTATGTCACACTCAAAAGAGTGTGATAACCATTCCGATTCGTATTTTCTAACGATCGATGCGGCTCTGATGGAGTCTCTCCCCCCGATCATCGAAAGCGGTGAACAGAAGCGAGGTCGGGTTCACCTCGACCCGGAAAAAACCATGTTGCCCCTGAAGCGCGAACTCCGAACCGGGCAGGCGTTCTCCGACGGAATAGGGCACATGCCCCCCCGCGCCGGAGATGATTTGCAGCGGCTCTCCGGGACGACGGATCACCTCCAGATGATGATCATGGCCACAGAGGTAAGCCTCGACCCCTCCGGCCTGCAACACCGGCAGCAGCGCGGTCAGAAGGGCGCGGGAGGAGCCGTGCCGACCACTGGAACGCAGAGGATAGTGCGCCGCCACCAGACGCCAGACGGGTGTTCCTCCTCCCGACAAGGCCTGGCGGGCGAACTCGGCCTGACGCTCCACCGGAGCCAGAGAGTCGAGCAGCACCAGGCGCAGCAGGGGTTGATTTCCGGTTCCCCGTCCGAACTCCCACACATCCTGACGCCCCCGCATGCGCCAACGGCCACTGCCCAGGGATTGCAAACCATACAAAACCTGAGCCTCGGGATTCGCATGGCCGTCGTGATTGCCCAGAATCGCCAGAAATGGGGTTTTGTCGAGCATTTTCCCGGTATAGATCGATTCAAAGGCGGAGGACCATTGCGGATCGGTGACGGAGGCGACCCCATCGGGATAGAAGTTGTCCCCGAGCAGCAGCACGAAATCCACGCCGCGATCGGCAGCGGCCACCCGTTCCATGGCGGCGGCGACGCGGCGTTGATGATCGCTGCCCGAGCCCTGATCTCCCAGAGCGAAAAAGACCACCCGATGCGGATCCTTCAACGGGATCTCTCCGACCTCGGCCAGGGCCGGAACGCACCACCACACCCACAACCAGATCCACCAGACCGATCGCATCACAGAAAACCCTCCCTCAAATGGCGAGGAGCGGAAAGAGAACGCCATCCGCCGCCCCGTTTTTTTTCACGATTGACCGCAGCCATCCTTGTACATGCCACGCCATTATACTGTAATCTTCCGCAACTCCTCCACCCCACCAAGGAATCGAAACCTCACATGTCCTGGGATCTTCTGGCTCTGCTGATCCTGATCGGTGCGATCTGGGGCAGCTTTCTGAATGTCTGCATCCACCGCATTCCTCTGGAAGAGAGTGTGGTCCTGCCCCATTCCCGCTGTCCGGATTGCCGTCAGGCCATCGCCTGGCACGACAACATTCCGGTCATCAGTTGGCTGATCCTCCGGGGTCGCTGTCGGAGTTGCCGCGAACCGATCTCGCCGATCTACCCCATCATCGAATCCGTGACCGCGCTGCTCACCGCGACCACGTTATACCATTTCGGCCTCACGCCGACCGGTTTCGCCCTCACTGCTCTGGGATACGCCCTGATCACCCTCACCGTCATCGATTTGTATCACTACATTCTTCCCGATGTCATCACCCTGCCCGGCATTCTCCTCGGGGTGATTCTGAGTCTGCTCCCCTGGTTTTCTCCCCCCATCGCCGCCTGGGAGGACGCGCTCATCGGCGTCACGGCGGGCGGGGGGGGATTGTGGCTTTTCGGATGGCTCTTTCAACGCTTCACGGGCAAGGAGGGCATGGGGCTCGGGGATGTCAAACTCACCGCCATGATCGGCGGCTGGCTCGGCTGGCAGGCTCTTCCCTTCACCATTTTCGCCGCCGCCCTCATCGGCAGTGTCGCGGGTCTGCTCTGGATCGCCCTCTCGGGTCGGGATCGCTCGCTGCCGATTCCCTTCGGCCCCTATCTGGCCCTCGCCGCCTGGGGATATCTCTATTTGGGCCCGACCGTCTACGGGTGGTATCTGGGCCGTCCACTCCCGATGTTCTGACCCCGCCCATGCTGACCATTCTCGGCGTCACCGGTTCCATCGGCTGCGGCAAATCCACCGTCACCCGACTGCTCGGCGAACTGGGCGCACACACGCTGGACGCGGATCTGGCGGCCCGTCAGGCTCTGGCACCCGGCTCACCGATTCTCGCCCGGGTGGCCGACGCCTTCGGCGCGGATCTGCTCCTGGGCGAAGGACCGCCGGAAACCCGAACCCTCGATCGCGTCCGACTCGCCGAACGGATTTTCGCCGATCCGGACCAGCGACGACGACTCGAAGCCCTGGTTCATCCACAGGTGTTCCGGACGCTGGCCATGACCCTGCACCAGTGGGATCTGGCCACTCCGGCGGCCAGCCATGCCATCGCCGCGCTGGAAATTCCATTATTGTTCGAAACCGGTTCCGATTCATTGTGCGATGCAATACTGGTGGTGACGTGCGGAGAACGACAACAGGAACGACTCGCTTCCCGTCACACGCTCTCTCCGACCACCCGACAACAGATCATCGCGCAACAATGGCCCGAAATACGCAAATGTCAACGGGCCGATTTTATCATCGACAACGGCTCCACTCCGGATCAACTGTCGGCGCAATTGCAGCCGATCTGGGAAACCCTCCGCCGCCGATCGGATGACCGATCCCCGGCATGGCCGCACCAATGGCTTTCCCATCTGAGAACCAACGGGTGATATTTTCCAGATTTGACGATTTTGTGGTTGACTTTCACCAAGCACCGGCCTACATTAACGCAAATCGACCTGCAACAAATTGTAAATGCATGCACGTGTCGGAACGTGCCCAGATCGTGGATCGCCCTTACCTCTAAGATCTCCCGACACCCGATCAAACCAGAATTGCCGACTCCAATGACCGCGAAAATCTGACAGCGGTTTGGTAACGTTATACCCGCTTTTCTTCCCTTGCCGTCCATGCCCGACCTTCCGCTTCCTTAGAAAGGCGTGCCCGTGCGGTTTTTTGTTACTCAAATTCTTAAGACAACTTCCACCAGCATGCCAAAAAAACGCATACATCCCCCTACCGATCCCCTCGCCGACCCGGCAGAGATGGCTCAACCCCCCTTTGTGGGAGACGATGACACCGTGCCGCCCACGCCATCCCGTCGGGAACAAACGCCTTCGGATCAGGCCGCACCCACCAGCAAGCCCGATCGGGCTCCCATCACCCACCTGAGCGAACTCAAAGCCCTTCCGGTCACGACTCTTTCGGAAATGGCCTCCGCGCTCAACGTGGAAGGCCTGATGGGCATGCGCAAACAAGAGCTGATCTATGCCATTCTCAAGGCGGAAAGCTCCAACAACAACGCGCAGATCTATGCCGAAGGGGTGCTGGAAGTGCTTCAGGATGGCTTCGGCTTTCTGAGGGCTCCGGATACCAACTATCTGCCGGGACCGGATGACATCTACGTTTCCCCGTCGCAAATCCGCCGGTTCGGTCTGCGCACCGGCGATGTGGTCGAGGGCCAGATCCGCTCCCCGAAAGAGAGCGAACGCTATTTCGCCCTGCTGCGCGTCGAAAAGATCAACTACGAAGATCCCATCAAGGCCCGCAACAAAATCAACTTCGACAATCTCACGCCGCTCTATCCCAACGAACGTCTGGTGATGGAGCTGCCCGACTCCTCGGCCAACAAGGATGCCGGAACCCGAGTGATCGATCTGCTCTGCCCCATCGGGAAAGGTCAACGGGGACTGATCGTCGCCCAACCCCGTACCGGCAAGACCATGCTCATGCAGAGCATCGCCCATTCCATCGCCGAA
>JADGBU010000309.1 GCA_015231295.1 Magnetococcales bacterium
CTGGAACAGTCGGGTCATGGCACCCAGGGTTCCGGTGGTGACGTTCCCCGCCTTGGCGGCCTCTTCGGGATTGTCGAAGGCCTCCACCCGCAGTTTGAGTGGATCGGTCAGGGTGGCGCCCAGCTCCGAGAATTGATCGCCGATGGAGCCGACGGCCTCTTTCGCCTTGGCCATCAGGTCATAGCCTTTCTCTTCCTCTTCGGTTTTGCTTTCGCCGCTCATCTGGTTGTAGAGGGCGTCCAGAGAGCCGATCACCGCCTCCTTGGCGAAGATGCCGATGAACAGACCGACCGTGGCGGGCCAGTTCTCCTCCTGAATGCCCATCGGGGTGAAGATCGGGGTGATCTGACGACCGATCTGGCTCAAGAGGAGTTGAGCAGGCTCAACACCATGATCACCGGGATCAACACCCGGCTGGCGCGGGTGACGAAGCCCCGCAGACGGCTCGCCGCCTGTCGGAGCACCGATCCGGCGGAGGGCAGATGATAAAGCGGAAGTTCCATGACGAACGGGGTCGCTTCTCCCCGCAGCAGGGTGTTCTTGAGGATCAGGCCGGTGAGAATGGCGAAGCCGGCCCCGGCCAGATAGAGGGAAAAGACCACATTCTGCCCTCCCTGGGGAAAGAAGGCGGCCACGAACAGGGCGTAGACCGGCATGCGCGCCCCGCAAGACATGAACGGATTCATCAGGATGGTCAGGATGCGATCGCGGGAGTTTTCCAGGGTGCGGGTGCCGAGGATCGCGGGCACGTTGCAACCGAAGCCCACCATCATCGGGATGAAGGCCTTGCCCGGCAGACCGATGATGCGCAACAACCGGTCGAGAATGAAGGCGGCGCGTGCCATGTATCCCGAATCCTCCAGCCAGGAGAGGAACAGAAACATGAAGCCGATCGGCGGAATGAAGGTGGAAAGGGTCTGGATGCTGCCTCCCAGTCCATCGGCCAGCACGGTGATCAGCCACTCCGGAGCCTGAAGCGACTGCAGCAGAACCCGTGTGCCATCCACGAAGATCGCCCCGAAAAGAATGTCGAAGAAGTCGATGAAGGCGCCACCCAGATTGATGGTGAACATGAACATCAGGTAGAGCACGGCCAGAAAGATCGGCAGACCCAACGCCCGATGGAGCACGATGGCATCCAGCCGGTCGGTGAGGGAGTGGGAGGCGTTGCCGCGACGCCGGAGCACCCGTTGCATGATGCCGTCGATCACCCGGTAGCGGGCGTCGGCCATCAGGATGTCGGGTTCGTCGCCGGTTCGTTTTTCGAGGGTGTTGCGCCAGACCGCCGCCTTGGTCTCGAACACCGACTCCCGGAACGCCGCCGGTGCGCCGCCATCGCCTTCGATCAGTTTCAGGGCGATCCAGCGGGGGTCGAGATGGGCCTTGCGGGCCACGGGTTCGAGTTCGGGCAGCAGATCGTCCATGGCCATGGATAACTCCGGGGAGATTTCCGGCACATTGGGCAGTGTGGGGCTCTCCCGTCCCGCCTCGCGGGCCATCATCTGACGCAGCTCCTCCAGCCCTTCTCCCTTGCGGGCCACCACCGTCACCACCGGACAGCCGAGCATTTCGGAGAGGGCTTCGGGATGGATGATCATCTCCCGTTCCCGGGCCACATCCATCATATTGAGCACCACCACCATCGGAACCCGCATCTCCATGAGCTGAAGCGTCAGGTAGAGATTGCGTTCCAGATTGGAGGCGTCCACGATGTTGACGATGCCGTCGTGTTTGCCGGAAAGAATGAAATCCCGCGCCACCTGTTCATCCGGGGAGTGGGCCGCCAGGGTGTAGACGCCAGGCAGATCCACCAGGGTGATGGTGCGTTCGCCGACCCGGCAGACGCCCTCTTTGCGTTCCACGGTCACGCCGGGCCAGTTGCCCACGGTCTGGGTGCTGCCGGTCAGACGGTTGAACAGGGTGCTCTTGCCACAATTGGGATTGCCGACAATGCCGATCACAGGCTGTGTCTTCATGTCAACCGATCCTTTCCACCAGAACGGCGGAGGCTTCATCCTTGCGCAGCACCAGGGCGAACCCTTTGAGCAGAATTTCCACCGGATCGCCCATGGGAGCCATGCGGCGCACATGCAGCAGTTCTCCCCGGGTGACGCCCATGGCCAGCAGACGGGAACGGTAGGAGACCGGCCCCTTGTTGTAACCGATGACGCGGGCTTGCGCGCCAACTTCCAGATCGCCGATGGTCATCATGCCTTGGAACTCCCTGTGTGGATGGATTGGCAAAAATATGGCCTCAGCATAATGGGTGGGTGAATGGGTGTCAATGTGAATCATTCTCATTTACATTTTTCCCCATCTCCGGCTCCGCTCGCGGGGCGAGAGGGTCGCAGCCGTCTGTTCTTCCGTGTTTGTGATACCTTTCCGATGCCTCTGGCGGGTAGTATAATTGCAGAACAATCTCGAATCGAAAAAAATGGCCTCGGGAGCGGACGCGCGGATCGAGGACTCCATGCCGAAACCGTCTCGATGGATCCCAACCCAGTCGTTTTTCGCCGTTGAGTCGTTTGTAATCGTCCGCGAGCCGGACAACCAGGATTAAAGAGAGTCTCCACGATGTTTGAGTCACGGTCTGGCCGGTCATGAATCCCACCCGTCCCCACTCCCGCCGGATCGGCGTGCTGGTGATCGGCGATATTTTCGGACGACCGGGCCGTCGGGCCATCGCCCGCCATCTGTCCGAACTCAAAAGCGCGTCCGGGGCGGAGTTCGTCATCGCCAACGGCGAAAACGCCGCCGCCGGCGTCGGCATCACCCCGGAGGTGGCCGAGGAGCTGTTCAAGGCCGGTGTCGATGTGATCACCTCGGGCAATCACATCTGGCGGCACAAGGAGTTGATGCCCACCATGGC
>JADGBU010000310.1 GCA_015231295.1 Magnetococcales bacterium
GTTACGTGAACAGAATCACACCTGTGGCCGTGACTGCGCGGCGATGCAGCAGATCGGCAGGATCACGACAACGACGCGGTAGGACGATCCAAGGCGGACATGGAAACCAAACTCACAGCCAAACAAGCCAGATTCGTCGAGGAGTATCTGGTGGACCTGAATGCCACTCAGGCGGCTGTCCGGTCCGGGTATTCGGTGAGAACCGCCAAAGCCATCGGCTATGAGAATCTCCGCAAGCCCCAAGTGGCCGATGCCATCCAGGTGCGGCAAAAACAATTGGCGGTGGCCTCCGGCGTGACGCCGGAAAGAACGCTCAAAGAGGTCGAAAGGTGCGCCTTTGTAGATCCGAGGCGGATGTTCGATCAGGAAGGCAACCTGATCCCCATCCGGGAGTTGGATACCGAGTCCGCTGCGGCAATCGGGTCTTTCGAGGTGACGAGGCACAAGGATGGCGGCGTGACCACCAAAGTCAAGATGGTCAACAAACTGGAAGCCCTGGATAAGATCGGCAAGCACCTGGGCATGTGGAGCGTGGAAAAAAAAGGCGGAGATGAGGATCTGGTTACCGCGCTTCGCGAAGGCAGGGAGCGTGCGGCACGGCGATGAGCGACATCAACACCGAACTGGCCCGGGCCGTGGGAGAGTTCTACCACGATCCGTTGGGCTTCGTGTTGTTCGCGTTCCCCTGGGGGCACGATGAACTCAAAGGGCATACCGGGCCGCGCACATGGCAGCGGGAGTACCTGACACAGTTGGGGGAAGAGGTCAGACGACGCAACTTCAACGGTCATGACCCGGTTGACCCGGTACAGATGGCCACGGCTTCCGGGCATGGCATCGGCAAAAGCGCCCTGACCGCATGGCTGATCCTGTGGATCATGTCCACGAGACCCCACGCCAAGGGGGTGGTGACCGCCAACACGGCGGACCAGTTGCGCACCAAAACATGGGGCGAGCTGGGAAAATGGCTGAAAATCTGTATCACCGGTCGGTGGTTCGATTTCTCATCCGGGAAGAATTCCATGTCCCTGGCGTTCAAGGGGCATCCCGGATCATGGCGGGTGGACGCGCAGACCTGCCGGGAGGAGAACAGCGAGTCCTTCGCCGGGCAGCATGCCCAGAACAGCACCTCGTTTTACATTTTCGACGAAGCGTCCGCTGTGCCGGATGTGATCTATCAGGTGGCGCGAGGCGGTCTGACGGACGGCGAGCCTTTGTGGTTCCTGTTCGGAAACCCCACCAGGAACAGCGGAGAGTTCCGAGAGGCATTCGGGAAGAACCGGCACCGGTGGATCACAAGGCAGATCGATTCCCGCACGGTGGAAGGGACCAACAAGGATCTGCTGGAACAGTGGGAAAAGGACTGGGGCACCGATTCGGACTTCTTCCGGGTGCGGGTACGGGGCATGTTCCCCTCGGCATCCTCGGCGCAGTTCATCTCATCCGAGGCTGTGGCCCGATGCATCAAGATCCAGATTGACGAAAACAACGTCACGCACATGCCGCTGGTGTTCGGACTGGATGTGGCCCGGTTCGGCGGGGACCGCTCCTGTCTGGTGATCCGGAGGGGAAGGAAGGTGATCAAGGTGATCGTCTTCAAAGAGATGGAACTGATGCAGCTCTCCACGGTGATATCGCAGTGGATCAACGGCATGCATCCTCTGGCGGTGTTTGTGGATGGGGCCGGGATGGGGGCCGGAGTGGTGGATCGGCTGCGGCAGCTCGGGCACCGCACGATCATCGACATCCAGGGGGCAGCCAAGGCAAGCCGTCCGATCTGGGGCAACCTGCGGGCGGAGATGTGGGCGAAGATGAAAGAGGCGATCCATGATGGAATGGATCTTCCGGATACGCCAAGAGAATTGCAGGACGACCTGATCGGTCCAGAATTTTTCCACAACCAGCGGGACGCCCTGATGATCGAGCCGAAAGATGGCATGAAGCGGCGCGGGTTGGACTCCCCTGACTTGGCGGATGCCCTGGCCCTGACCTATGCGCAGGACGTGGCCACCTTGGCTGACCACGGGTCACAAATGACCGAACCGGAAGAGGTGGCATCGTACTGATGAGCGAGAAATCCAGAAAATCCAAATGGCCAAAGAATCTGAAGCCACATCCGATCCCGATCTACGGCGGGGATCTGTATGTGATCCGGGACCGGGAGACCTACCAGCAGTGCATGACCCATCTGACCGGTGATCCGACCGTAATGGATCTGACCCCGTTCGGCGGGAGATACAATCAACTGACGGACAAGAAGACCGGGAACAGAATTTTCCTGTGCGGCGTTTTCAGCGGGGACAATGCCACACTGGTGCATGAGTTGTTTCACATCGCCTTCTGTGTTCTTGACCTCGCCGGAGTGCGGGTGACTGAGGACAATCACGAAGCGCTGGCCTATCTGCTCGGCTTCCTGTTCCGCGCCACCAGGGATCAGATCTGAAATCATGGCCACCATGAACATCTTCGATTGGGCGGCCATCGTGCGTTCCTTCGAGGGGCCACGGGAAAAGGATTTTGTCGCCTACCAGTTCGGAGGCGGGAAGATCAAGAAAAAGCAGTCATTCAGCAGGATCTATGACTTTGCCGAAGAAAAGGTGGAAGGGACGATGGTAGTGGACAAAGGTATGCACATTCTGGTGGATTGCACCGGAGCATTGATCGTGGAGAAGATGTGAGATGGCAACGTCGAAAATGATCCATGAGTTTGCACCCGTCACTCCGGAAGGCGACATGCTGATTCTGTTGGATATCGATGGTGCCGGAACCTATGGATGCGCTCCGGTCAGCGCGTTGATCGGGCCGCAGGGTGACACGGGGGCGACCGGTCCGCAGGGGCCGCAGGGGATCCAGGGTGACA
>JADGBU010000031.1:0-24332 GCA_015231295.1 Magnetococcales bacterium
CTGGTGGTGTGATCGGAATAACGACGCTCCGTGGCCAGATGGCGTTGGAACGCGGTGAAAATCGGCAGAATCCCGGCAGCGTAGGACATGAATGGTTCCTTGGCAAATCAATGGGATGGACCAGAACATACCCGGTCGATCACGCAGGGATCATGCCAAGGAAACCAGAAAAATTCCGCCATCCCCGGTTTCACGTCGGCGCGGCGAGACGGGACAGACAAAGCCCGAGAATGTCGGCCAGATCTCGCAGCAGATCGGTGGCGTCGCTGGGCAGAAAACGATTGGGAGTCTCTCCGCCGAGATTCAAGGAGCCGATCAGCCCCTCCGGTCCGCTGTCGGGATGGGTGAAAAGCGGCACCAAGGCCTCGGAACGGATCTGCGGCGTGGCGGAACCGAAGAACAGTTCCCGGTTGGTCCCCTCCAGTCCCACGCGGATCACCGGATGGGGGGAATCACGCAACGTATCGACCAGTTGCTTGTGGTCGATGGAAAAAAGTCGCTCGTGCAGCTCCGGATCGGAGAACGGCGGAGCGAAGAGTGCCAAAAGCGCGGGCTGACGACTGCTCAAGGTGACGGTGGCCCGATGAATGCCGAACCACTGTTCCGGATCACGGGTCGCGGCCAACAGGAGATCGTGGGGGGTGGGCGCGGTGACAAGACGCACCTCGATCTGGTGAAAAGCGTTGTGAATCCGCTCGTTGCGACGGATGCTCTCCAGCATGCCATCGAGCTTGAGCGAGAGCTGTTCGTTGCGTTGACGCAAGGCGTTCAACTGTCCGGCTTCCAGGCTCAACACCTTGCCGGATGCGCTGATGGCGGCGGGCAGCAGATCGGGATGATGGTCGAAGAACTCCGGATGGGCCTGAAGCCAGCCCCGAACGAGTTCCGGAGAAAGGTCTGAAGAGGGATTGGAGGTGCTCATGGTCGTGGTGATCATCCGTTTTCGGCGTTGAATGTTGACGCAGTGCGGAAAAGATTCTATTTTTAGCGAAAACTCATGAACATTGAAAAGGTTTCGTGGGTAAAAAATGTCGGGAGGCGATTTTTCAGGGAGTGAAGGGATCATGGCAGGCGAGATTGACGAAGGCAATATCGAAAAAGTGGCTCGCTGCATGAAAGCACTGGCCCATCCGCTACGCTTGAAGGTAATCGTGGCCTTGCGGGACCGCGAGTTGAGCGTGCAGGAGCTGGTCGATGCGGGGGGAACGACGCAATCCAATGTCTCCCAGCATTTGACCATCATGCGCGACAAGAACATTCTGGATTCGCGACGCGAAGCCAATCAGGTTTTTTATCGGGTGGGGGATTGCAAGGTGCTGGATCTGGTCGCCTTGACCCGCAGCATTTTTTGCGATTCCCGGAATGCGGCGGCAGCGGCGGCCTTGGTTCATGGAGCGGTGGTGCCCGATTGTGAAGATGTGACGGTGCCGGCGGAGTGGGATGATCCGGTTTGATCCGGCTCTTGAGGTATTGAAGATCGGGCCCTCCTCACGAAACGATGGAGGGGCGGATCCGTCCTGGATGGGTTCCGCAGAGGCAAGGCGGTGTGACAGCGTGGAGAGAATCTATGGAGTGGTTGCAGCAGAATGGCCTGACGGTGCTTTTGACGGTTTTTTTTCTCGTCATGCTTTTGAAAAATCCGATTCTGGCGCGGGTGTACGGGATTCAGTCGATTTCGGTGCATGAGCTGGCCGCCTTGCTGAAAAACAAACCGGCTCCCCTGCTGATCGATGTGCGGACCCCGATGGAGTTTGCCTCTGGACATATCGTCGGTGCGCGCAACGAGCCGTTGTCGGGTCTGTCCGGTCGGGTCGGGGCGATCCAGGAGTTGGCCGCCGGTCGGGATGTGTTGGTGGTCTGCCGCAGCGGAGCCCGTTCCCTGGGCGGCTCGGTGGTGCTGAAACGGGGCGGATGCCCCAAGGTGATCAATGTCGCTGGCGGCATGCTGCAATGGAGCGCGCAGGGATATCAGGCCTCCCGGTGAGCGCGTTGGATTCCGGACCGCTCCCGGAACCGAGCCTGGAAGAGGAGATCCGACTCGCGGTGCCGGATGAGACCACCTTGCAGCGGATTCTGGAAGCGTGGAGCCCGCAGAGCGTGGATCGCTCCTATCGGGATTGTTATCTGGATCACCCGGCGTTCGGATTGCTGAAACAACGGCTGGCGGTTCGCTTGC
The DNA here is from genome assembly GCA_015231295.1 of Magnetococcales bacterium. GTDB lineage: Bacteria > Pseudomonadota > Magnetococcia > Magnetococcales > Magnetaquicoccaceae > Magnetaquiglobus. The sequence continues at coordinate 2,177 of JADGBU010000031.1, forward strand.
GGAGCCTCTCCGGAGCACGGCGGATCGAGATCAAGGGGGGTGGCGTGCAGCGCGCGGGCGTGTGGCAGCGGCCCGAATGGTCCCAGGAGTGGCCCGAAGCGTGGTCTCGGATTCCGGAAGAGCTGCCGCCGGGACCGGTGCGGCGTTGTCTGCTGGCGCATCTCCCGGCGGATCAGCCGCTGATCGAGCTGTTCACCTGCGAGGTGACGCGGCGGAGTGCGCCGATCACCCTGGACGATGGCGGCTCGGTGATGCTGTGTATCGACCAGGGGGAGATCCGGGCCGGGGAAAAGCGGGTCCGGATTCGGGAGGTGGAGCTGGAATGGCTCTCCGGAAGCCGTGATTTGTGGCAGGCCTGGATGAGGGCGTTGCGCGAGCGGTATGGTCTGGTTCCCGCTGCGGCCTCCAAGTTCGCGGTGGGTTTGGCCATGCTTCCGTTGCCGGAAGCGTGGCGACACGGGTTTGAGTATTGAAAAAAAAGAGAGGGTCTGGGGGATTCATCCCCCAGGGTTTCGATTTTTTTCTTGAAAGTCCCAGGGGCGTTGCCCCTGGACCCACCAGGGGCCAATGGCCCCTGGACCCCGATCGTGGGAGTTTTTTGAGGCGCGCCCTCTTTGCCGTTCAACCCGAGGGTGTCGCCGACCGATAGAGTCTTAAGATCCGTTTGCTTGAGGAGTTGTCAGCGTGCGTTATATCAGTACACGGGGCAGCGTCCCCCCGATCTCCTTTTCCAAAGCCGTCATGATGGGTCTGGCCACGGACGGCGGGTTGCTGCTGCCGGAACGCATTCCCACCATCTCCGCCGATCAATTGCGTCACTGGTCCCGATTGTCGTTTCAGGATCTGGCCGTGGAGGTGATGTCCCCCTTCATGACCGCCGGAGAACCGGTGACGGCCCAACTGCCGGAACTGGTGCGTCGCGCCTTCTCCACGTTTACCCATCCCGAGATCACCCCGGTCGTGCGCGCCGGCGATCATTGGATCCTGGAACTGTTTCACGGGCCCACCCTGGCGTTCAAGGATGTCGCGCTGCAGTTTCTCGGCAATCTCTTCGAAACCCTGCTGAACGCCGAACAGGGACGCCTCAACATTCTCGGGGCCACCTCCGGAGATACCGGTTCCGCAGCCATCCACGGCGTGCGGGGACGGGCGGGCATTCATGTCTTCATTCTCCATCCCCATGGCCGGGTGTCGCCGATCCAGGAACGGCAGATGACCTCGGTGCTCGATGCCAATGTCCACAACATCGCCATTCGCGGCTCCTTCGACGATGGACAGAGTATCGTCAAGGAGCTGTTCAACGATCTGGCCTTCAAGGATGCCTATCGTCTCGGGGCGGTCAACTCCATCAACTGGGCGCGGATTCTGGCTCAGATCGTCTATTATTTCTACGCCTGGGGCCGGGTCAGCGGGGGCGATCCCGCCCGACGGCTGGTCTTTTCCGTGCCCACCGGCAACTTCGGCGACATCTTCGCCGGCTACATGGCCATGCGTATGGGCCTGCCGGTGGAACGGCTGGTGCTGGCCACCAATCGCAACGACATCCTGGTCCGCTTCCTGGAAAGCGGCGCGTATCGCATCGGCACCGTGCAACCCACCATCAGCCCCTCCATGGATATCCAGATCTCCTCGAACTTCGAGCGGTATCTTTATTATCTGCTCGGCGAGGATTCGGAGGCGGTCTGCGCGGCCATGAAACGATTGCAGCAGGAGGGCGTTTTTGCCGTATCCGAGGCGCAACGACAAGAGGCCGGGGCAATTTTTGCCGCCCGTCGCGTCGGAGAGGAGGAGACCCTGGAACAGATCCGGCTCACCTGGGAACAGCACCAGATGCTGATCGATCCCCATACGGCTGTCGGTTTGCACGCGGCGGGCGACTTTCCGGGGTCGATCTGTCTGGCCACGGCCCATGCGGCCAAGTTCGGCGCGGCGGTCCATCGGGCGGTGGGCATGGAACCTGCAATTCCTCCTCCCCTGGCGGGCTTGCTGGAGCGTCCCACCCGGTGCCGGATCCTCGATCCGGATCCCGAGGCGGTACGCGCCTTCATCCGCGAGGTGCTCGATTGAGTCATTTCCGGCCTCCGACCGATCCCTGGCCCCGGAGTCGGGAACGGCGTCTGGCTCCCCGCTATCCGCTGCAGACCTGGGTGACGCTGCGCATGGGCAACGGAGCCGTGACCGGTGGCTTTCTGGAGGGAATGAGTACCGTCGGAGGCTTTTTGCGGACCCGGACTCAGCCTTTCGGCATGGTGGAAGGGGAAGAGGGGGTCTTGTGTTTCTCCCTTTCTCCGGGCGCGTCGGATGCGGAGCATCGTTTCTCCTGCGAGATTCCCCGCGTCTGTGCCCAAGGGGTGGCGGTACGCTTCCTGAGAGGGGAGTGACGGATACCTTCTTGACCCATGACGGCGATCGGTCAGGAAACCTGGAGGATTCATGGATCAATCGGTGAACGGTGACGGTGAACGATGACGCATGACATGAATGATCCAAACAAGAGCAACCCCGCCGGTCTTCCGTCGCCCGACAGGGGATGGCCTTCCGGAACGGGACAGATGGCAGGCGTGCTGTGGCTGTTGCTGCTCTGCTGTTGGGGCGTGCCCGAGGCGCGGGCGGATATTTTCACCTTTACCGATTCCAATGGGGTCATCCATTTGACGGATCGCCCTCTGGGACCGGAATACCGTCTGCTGATCTCCACCGCCAAGGAGAAAAAAACGCGGAATCCAAATGCCAAGAGCCAGACGAAAAAAACACCCCTCGATTCCTCCCGCTCTTCGATGTCGGCCTCCCGGATGATTCGCTACGATGGCCGCAGTGGTCTGAATCGCGGTCTGGGCTTCGGCGACGCCTTCCCCGACTATCTGACCGCCTCGAACCGCTCCGTGGCCGAAACCATCCAGGATGCCTCCTCCCGCTATCAGATTCATACCGCGCTGATCAAGGCGGTGATCAAGACCGAATCGGATTTCAATCCGCTGGCGGTCTCTCCCAAAGGGGCGGTGGGCCTGATGCAGCTCATGCCCGGCACCGCCCAGGATCTGGGAGTCGCGGATCCCACCGATCCGGTGGCCAACATCCACGGGGGCGTGCGCTATCTCCGTGAACTCCTGGGACAGTTCAACAACAATCTGATCCTCTCCCTGGCGGCCTACAACGCCGGACCGGGAGCGGTCAAGAAATATGGCAATACCGTTCCACCCTACGAGGAAACTCAGCAATATGTGGCCAAGGTGCTTCACTTCTACCGGGCGTATCTCGGTGCCATGTGATGATCGCTCCGGATGCCGGGTGTCGGTTCCATCCATGAGGTCCATGCTGGCATCGTGTCGTCTCGGTCTCGCGCTGCCGGCGATGATCGCCGGGTTGCTGATCGCAGCCCCTCTGCAGGCCGCACCGGATCGTTTTCAGGATGATTTCAACCGCGTCGATGATCAGGGGGTCGGCAACGACTGGGACATCACCCCCAATCACAACGACTGTCCCCAACCCAAGGGGGCCAAAAAAATTCCCCGCGCCAAAGGGAGTGAACGCGCTTCCCGGGGAGAGGCCGCCTCCGCAGAGGCCAAAAATCCCCTCTACGATGAAATCACGCGGGAAATCGAAAAGAAAACCGGCAAGAAACCACCCGGAAAACCACCCGAGACGAAACCCGCTCCCGCCCCTGATTTTCAGGGCACCACGGCCCGGATTCGCGATGGCATGCTGTTTTTTCAGTATGCCGAACATCAGGATGCCCAGATGGTGCAACGGGAGTTTCCCAAGCCGCTGCTGCAACTGAGCTATGATTTCACCCCGCTCTACGCCATGGGCGGGCTGGAAGATCGCGCATGGATCGGTGCGCGCATCTTTTATCTCGACGCCGATGAGATGATCCTCGGCGAGGTGCGGCACTTTTTCTATCAATCCGATTTTCCCGAGCGGCAGAACAGCGATACGGTCCATGTGATCGTGCAGAAGGGCAGCTTCGACGGCACGCCCCGACAGGCCCAGATCGATTTGCAGAAAATTCTGGAACAGCGGCTGAAAGGGGTCGATCGGAAACGGATCGCCAAGACCCGTCTCTCCTTCGAGGCGGCCACGGGGGTCTGCTCCTCGTCGGTGGAAGCCTATGTGGACAATGTGGTGGCCACCTTCGGCGAGGGACCGCAACCGTTGCGCATCACCCGCGAGATTCTGCTGGAGATCGCGGAAGCCGGTGTCGATCGGTTCGGGCGCGAACGGAGCGGATTCCCCGGCAACTGGAAGAGCGCGCTCCACGATAAATATGGCAAGCAGCCGCTTCAGTCCTGGTTGAACGAGTTGCCCTCCGAAGCGCGCAACGATACGGCCCGTCTGACCGATCATCTGGCGCAACGTTATTCACTCACGGGCAAGGATGCCTGGCTGGTCGGGCATGCGGTCGCCTTGTTGTTGCAATCCATGTAAGGTAAGGGAAACAAATCGATGCGCGGGATGGTTGGTTGGATCGGCGCGCTGTGCGTGTTGTCGAGTGCGGCTTCCCTGGGTGCGGGGCAGGAGATCGTGCAATGTTCCGACGGAAAGGGGGATCCGACCATTTTCCGCAAGGGAGAGTGTCAATCCGTGGATGATCCCACGGTGCCCTCCGGACAACGCGCTCCCGGCGCGCCGGGTGCCCGCTCCGGCGGCGGTGCGGGAGAACCGGAACTCGACGCCCTGAAAAAAGAGTTCGAGGAGGTCAAGAAAAAACTGAGCGATCTCCGGGATGTGGGGCGTCACGAGATCAATCCGGCCCAGAAGGATGAGGTCAAGTATCTCAATCCGGGACCGTGGCGTGTCAGTCAGATTCTGGTGCCTGCCGAAGGGGAGGATGTGCGAGGCTTCGTGAAGACCGCCGTGATCAATGGCTATCGCTATCGACTGGGGGAACGGGTCGATGGGGGGGTGCTCAAGGAGATCGCACGGGATCGGGTGGTGATGCTGCACGAAGGCAAGGAGACGGTGGTTCCGTTCAACAAGCTCACCCATGCCTCAGTCTATGGACGGGTCGGGTCGGTGCCCTTGATCCGTCATCCCAGCGGCGTCTATTTTCTCAAAATGCGGATCAACAACAATCAGGAGATCGAAGCCATTCTCGATACCGGAGCCTCGTCGCTGGTTCTGCCCGAAGATGTGCTCTACTGGCTGTTGCGGACGGGATCCCTGAAAAAAAGCGACTCCCTGGGTATGACCAAAGCCACCATCGCCGATGGCAGTCAGATCGATGCCGAGGTGTTCAAGATCGCCTCCCTGCGGGTGGGGGATATTGAACTCAAGGAGGTCAAAGCCCTCTCGTTGCCCTCATCCGGCAAGGAGAAAGAGTCGGGAAAAAATAACGATAAAAGCAAAGAGAAGAGCCAGGGCAAGGATTCGGACAAGAAAGACAAGAACAAGGATTCCGATCGGAAATCCGATGATCCGGAGAACTCATCCGGGCGTCCGGATCGGAAACCGCTCGATGCCGCCATGCTCACGCATCCACTGTTTGGCATCGACGATCTCAAGCGTCTGGGCAAATGGCGCATCGATCACATCAACGATCAACTGATCATCGAGCAGTGAGCCCCTTCTGCCAGGGAAATTTGCCGTCGCCGCGACCGGTGGGCGTGGTGTTGGGTCGCCGTTGACGCAGACCCGGATGGATCCATTCGGTGGACGGTGCCTTGGCTGGTTGTTCCCGATAGTGATTCTCGATATGGACCCGCAGAATGACGAGAATCGCGATGATGTGATAGGGCAGATCGAAGTATGCCATGCCCAGAAACAAGCCGGTGATGTAGTAGCTGATCAGACTCACCTGCAACATGGCCGCCAGATCGCGTGCCCAGAGCACCTCCGGATCCCGCCGGGTCATGCGGATCACCTTGCTCGCCGTGAGCATCCCGGAGATGTGCAGAGCCAGCCAGATGAAAAATCCCACATATCCATGTTCGGCCAGCACCTCGAAAAAGATGCTGTGCGGAGCGCGTCGCTGCACCCCCGGCGTGTAGCGGTCATAGACGCTCTGGTCGAAGGTGTTGAACCCACCCCCCAGAATCGGATTGGCGTTGGCCACGCGAATGGAGAATCGCCACGCATCGAAGCGTCCCGCCACCGATTTGTCCCGCACGATTTCGCTGTCGGATTCCAGCAGAAAGTCCACCAGCCCCTGACCGACCGATTGAATGTTGTGACTCTTGGTGACGGGTTTGTTGGGCAATGCCGTCGTCGGCAGGTTCAATTGATTCATGGCGACCTCCGAAATGGTGGAGGAGGCCTTTTGATTCAAGGAATCCAGGCCGGATTGGATCAGCACGCCCATTCGGTTGTGCCAGTGCTCCGGCATGAATTGATAAACCGGAGGCAGCACGAAGAACAGCAGGGCGATGATGATGAACCGATGGCGGGATTTGATCAGAATGGTGATGCCGAGCACGCTCAGTCCGATAAATCCTCCACGGGAATAACTGCCCAGAATGGACAGAACACACAGCAGCATGGCCGCGATGGAAATCAGTCGGGGCAGCAGGCTCTTGAACTGCAACTGCACGAAATAGATCATCGGCAGCGTCATGAGCATGGCGAGCGCGAAGGAGTTGTTGTCCACGAAGAAGGAGTTTTCCGGCCCCATGACCCGGAAGTTGCCTCCCGAGGTCAGGGTGAAGAATCCCCCCTTCACGCCGTAGAAGCCGATCGAGAGGGCGATGAGCGTCACCAGCGCGATGATCTGTTTGCGGTTTTTGACGACGATCAGCGTGGCGAACACCATGAGCTGAATCTTGATGAATCGATCCAGTTCGGATACCGCCGAACCGTATTGAAAGGCGTAGTAGGTCGTGATGACGGTCCAGAACAAAAAGATCGAAGTCAGGACGATCGGGGCTTTCCAGGGAATCCGGAATCGGAAGCGGGTCGTCACCAGAATGCCGATAATGGTGACGGCGGCGATGATCAGATTGAAGCGGAAGTTGTAGGCGAAGCCCCAGGTGAGCCGGTGCGGATTCATGTAGCCGATCCAGGCCCAGAGCAGCAGTCCGATGAAGGGTCGGAACAGGGCGATCGGCAGGATGGAGAAGACGAACAGAATCAGTACCAGGTCTCTCATCTGGGATCTCGCGGCGGAATCCGTGCGGAGTCGCGGACAGAAGATGGGGAAGGAGAGCGGGTCAGGGCGTCGTAGACGGGCGCGTAGCGGGCGACGCTGTTGCTCCAGTTGCGCTCCTCCCGGACAAAACGGGCGGCCTGTGCGATCACCGTGGGCCAGTCGTCGCGCCGTTCCAGGAGCGAGATCACCGTCTCCGCCAGGGCCCGGGCATCTCCGGCGGGAAAGAGAAAGCCGGTCTGACCGTGACGGATCAGCTCCTTGTGACCCTCCACATCCGAGGCGAGCACCAGCCGATGGGCGGCCATGGCCTCCAGGGGTTTCAGCGGCGTGACCAGATGGGTCAGCCGCATCGGCAGCCGGGGAAACAGCAGCAGCTCCACCAGGGCATGGCAGTCGGGCATGCGTTCCGGGGGCAGTCGTCCGGCGAAGTGGACCTGGCCTTCCAGCCCCAGACGGGTGGTCTGTTGGCGCAGGCGTTCCTCTTCGGGTCCGCCGCCGACGAGCAGCAGCAGAATGTCGGGACGCCGGGCACGGATCGCGGGCAGGGCATCCAGGAGCAGGGAGAGCCCTTCGTAGGCGTAGAAGGAGCCGATGTAACCGAGCACCTCCCGTCCGGCGGTGTCGAGGCCGGGCAGGCGCAGGGGGGGAGCGGGTCGTGTCGGCGTGAACCGTTCCACCTCCACCGCATTGGGGATGGTGGTGATTTTGGCGTTCGGGATGCCTCGGGCGACGATATCCCGGCGCAGTCCTTCACAGATCACCGTCACCGCGTCGGCGCGCCGCATCACCAGGGTTTCGAGGCCACGGGTCAGGCGATAGCGCGGCCCCTGAAGACGGGCGGTGCCATGACTGGCGGCGGCATCCTCCCAGAAGGCGCGGATTTCGTAGACCAGGGGAATCCCCAAAAGATGGCTGACCCGGAGTGCCGCCAGTCCGTTGAGCACCGGCGAATGGGCATGCAGCAGATCGGGTTGCCAGTCGCGGGCCACCTCCAGCGATCGTTTGGCCAGGGCGGTGACGACGGCCAGTTGATCGAGCGGGGGCCAGCGGTTCAGAAGGCTGTCGGGAGTCGGGGTGCGATGAAACAGCAGCCCTTCGGCCATCTGGGTGCGCTCTCCCGAGTCGGGATGCTTGGGGCCGGTGACATGGGCGGTCTCCCAACCCATGGCCCGCTGCTGACGGAGGATCGCCAGGGTGCGGGAGACGTAACCGCTTTGCAACGGCGCGGAGTGGTCGAGAAGGTGCAGAATGCGCATGAGCTACCCGTGGGATGGTCGGGCCAGTTGTCTGACTTCCAGCGGGGTGGTGAAACGCCCCCCCAGTTGCTGGGAAAAAAACGCCAGATAGTTGTGCAGGCGAGCCAGAAAGGCCGCCAGATCATCCCGATGACGGACATAGGGGGTGCAGCCGGGCAGCAAGGAGGGCGAGTGATAGCTGAGGGTGAAGAGGCGCAGCCCCTGCCGGAGCAGAAAGCGGGTCAGGTGTTGCATCTCCGGCAGGGTGGCCCCTTCGGGGGAGAGGCGTACCCGGTTGAGCAGTCCGCTGCGGGCCAGAATGCCGGGCAGTCGCAGCTTTCGGAGCGGCGGACGATGGCTGAACCGATAAATCCGATGGGCCTGTCGGGTGGCGAGCAGCCCGTAATAGCCTCCGGTGGTGGGCAGGGTGAGCACGCCGCGATCCGGAGTGGACCAGAAGGGTCGGGCATCGTCTCCGGAAAAGTCCGGTCCGCCATCCGGGGAGAAGTCGAAGGGAGGAGAGGGGCTCAGATCGATCCGATAGCCCAGGCGGTCCAGGATGGCCGGCGTGTTGGGACCGAGGCCGTAGCGGCCCGCTTTGTAGATCTGCGGGCGGAGGTCGAAATTCTGTTCGATGGCGTCGGTCAGGTTGGCGAGTTTGGCGGCCTCCAGCGGGGCCGGGAGATTGCCCGGATAGCTGTTGCGGGCGTTGAGTTCCTCTTCGAACGGCGGGGTGTTCCAGGGGTGGAGATGGGCTCCGAGCAGCGCGCGTCCCGAGGCGACGATCGGGCGCAGGGGATCGGCTCCCGCCGCTTGGGTGGCGACGGGATGATCGATGACATAGACCGGTTTCACCCCGAAGGCGTCGCAGATCGCCTGTCCCAGACCGATTTGCGCCATGGCCTCCACCGAAATGGCGTCGCGGCGGAACGGAGCCTGCCAGTCGAACGCCTCTTCGGTATCCACCACGACCATCAGCAGCGGGGGCAGATCGGCGGGGAGGATCACGGGCTCGGGGGTGGGTGGTGCCGAGGATCGGGTCATGCGGTCATGGCCTGGAAGGTGTTGGGCTGGAGAGGCTATCTTGCCTTAATCGATCGGATTCGTCAATGATCCGGCCCGTCTGTCCGGAAGGAAGAGGGATGGTTTTTTCAATCCGGATTTTCCACGAGGCAGAGCCGGGGGCAGGGGAGTGGCACGTTTCCCGGATTCATCGGTTGATGAGGTTTTCCACCACCCTGCGCGCCTGGGAGAGCAGAGGGGGGGAGAGGGGTGGCGCGAGGCGGGGAGCCAGTTGTTGCCAGCGTTCGGCTCGATCCTGAATGCGGCAGGCTTGAAAACGGTCGGGATGGCGTTGCAACAGCCGACACAGTTGCCGCAATCGGCTTTGATGAATCCGATGGGGGGCGTATTCGGGTCCGGGCCCGGCCAGATCGCGCGGATGGATCAGAATCACCACCGGGGAGAGTCGGGCCTGATAGGCCTGTTCCAGCAGGCTGCGCAGTTCGCCGTGGGAGGTTCCGGTCAAGGTCAGGCTGCGCCAGGGCTGTCTGGGACGGGGCAGCAGGGTGCGATAGCTCAACACCGGCAGCTCCAGCACCCCGTCGATGTGATGGATCCCTCCCGCAAGCTGCAACTCCGGCTCGCGGGGCATGAAGATGCCGATGCCGATATGGGAAGCCACCTTCAGCCCCTGTCCGGCCATGGCCCGATAGACCTGACGATCCACCCGCAGACCGCCGCAACGCACAGCCAGTGGCGCGGTGATGCCCCAACGCGCAAACTGCGTCACGCCTTCTTGCATCCAGCGGGTCAATTCGTCTTGGGTGCGTCCGTGGCCATTGTCGTTGGGGCGGTGGCTGGTCAGCCATTGTCGCCACTCCGGGTTGCGAAACGTCTCCCAGCAGGGGTGCAGATGCAGATGCAACGCCTGTCCGGCCCGGTGCAACCGCTGCACGATCCTGCCCATGGGTTCTTCTCCGAACCAGGCGCATTGCAGGGTTTCGCAAAAAAAGTTGGCCACCACGCCATACCGCTCCAGACTCTCCAGCAGCACGCCCAACCCCTGTTCCCGACCGCGCCGGTCCCGGCACAGGACATGCTCCTCTCCCAGGGGAACCGAGCGGTCCGGGGTGGTGAAGGTGCCGTTGATGCTGAACTCCACATCGACGGTGAGCAGAATCTCCAGGGGAGGAGGCGTGGTTTTCATGTGGGGTGGACTCCTCGGGTCAGTCGTTCCCGCAGCCATGTTCCGTAATACCACAGCGTGGTGGCCGGATCGGACCATTGGAAAATTTCGTCTTTCCAGAGCCACATGCCGGGCAGCAGATCTTTCCAGCGTCGCGGCAGTCCCGAAGGATCCCCTTGCAGACCGGGAGCGCGTCGGGCCATCTGCAGCAGCAGTTTGCCCAGGGCCAGACGGTTGGTGATCACCCGATCTTCCGGAAGCGGCGGCAGGGGGGCGGCGGGCAGTGCGCCGTGGGCGACCAGCAGCAGACGGGGTTCGTCGAATCCGGCGGCGTAGGCTTTGCCGGTGGTGCCGCCCAGACGACCATTCACCTCCAGAAACCAGGGGGTGTTGCGGTGCTCGTCCTGGATCAGTTCGAAATGGAGGCAGCCATGCAATCCGGCCCGCTGGCAGAAGAGGCGACAGGCTTGCGCCAGAGCGGGATCCAGGGGCATGGGTTCGAGGGTCAGCGTGACGCCTTCGAATTTGCGTCGCACCCGGAATCCTTGCAGGGCGAGGGGATGGCCTTGGGCGTCGGCGGCGGCGTGAATCACCAGATTGGGACCGTGGATCAGCGGTTGCAGCATCAAGGGGCGGTGAATGGCGGAAAAACCCTTCAGCCAGCGGGTCAGTTCCTGGGGGGTGGCGAGAATGTGAACCTTGAAGTTGGGTTTGGTCGTACCGCTGCCATCGGGGCGGGCCACCAGGGGAAACTGTTCCGGGGGGATGGTCGGGCAGTGGTGCAGGTCCGCGTGATGGGTGGGCAGGAGAGAGAAACCGCATTCTTTGGCCAGTTCCGCCTGTCGGGTTTTGGATTCGAGAAAGATCAAGGCCGCCGAGGGGGGCAGCCAGAGAGGGCAGGGCAGGGGCGGCGTGAGTTGACGCAGCCAGTGGGCATCGTTCTCCCCGAGACAGGTGAGTCCGTCGCAACGGGTGAGAAATTGGTGCAACTGTTGGCGTCCGGTCGGGGTGGAGAGGTTGGCGCGGGTTGTGATCCATTGATCTTCGGCGGGACCGGGCCACCAGCGGGGATGATCGGTGGGAGCGAGGTGGACAAACAGCGGTTGCATCTTCAGCCGTCGCCAACTGCGGAGGCAGGTCAATTGAGCCGGGCCCAGGGGGCCGAAGATGGCAGGTCGCAGGGCGGGGGCGGAAATGGTAGGGCTCCCAGGATAACGGGTCCAGGGGGATTATCCCCCTGGCGGGGTCCAGGGGCGGAGCCCCTGGTGGGGTTTGGGGCAACGCCCCGAATCGGAATGCACGATACATCATAATCCAAAGTCGCTCAAGAAACGACTGGCTGTCGGGATGCTTCCTTTTTGGGGGGGCTTTGTATAAACTGTCGCATCTTGGCCCGTGATGATTGTCGAACGCATCAGGCGTTGAAGGGGTGGGATAACATGTCGATGATGCCGGATATTTTTTCGGAATTGGATGCGGATGGCTCCATCAATGGCTATCAACGGGCGGCCAACCGGATTGCGGAAAATCCCGCCGGATTGAGTCCGATCCGCCTGCGATTGTTGTCCGCTTTTGTGATCCATCCTCACCTGCCCACCTTGATTGTCGAGTCGGCCCGAATGGGCATGGCGGCCCAATGCGATGTCGGACCATTCAATGTCATCCTTCAGGAGTTGATCGATCCCGCCAGTGCCACCGTGACCGGGAATTATGACGCGGTGTTGATTCTGCGTCCGCTGCGGGATGCCTCGCCGTCGTTGGCGAGCGGCTTTCTCTCCCTGACGCCGGAAGCCGTGACCGAACAGATCGAAGCTGCGGTCCGGGAACTGGAAAGCGCGCTCCGGAGGTTTCGCGAGCTGTGCGCTTCGGTGGTGATTGTCCATAATTTTTCGCTGCCCCGTTTTCCTCTGCTCGGTCTTTTGGAAGGGAGCGCGGAAGAGTCCCAGAGTGTCGCGATTCGTCGCCTCAACGCCGGGTTGAATCGGCGATTGCGGGCCATTCCGGATGTCTACGTGCTCGATTTCGATCGGGTTTGCGCCCAGGTCGGATACGCCCAGTGTCAGGATGACAAATCCTGGTACATGGCCCGAGCTCCGCTCTCTCCGCTGCTGATGCCCGAACTGGCTCGTGCTCAGGCCACGTTGCTTCACGCGGTGCGGGGACGGACCCGCAAATGTCTGGTGCTGGATCTGGACAATACCCTCTGGGGCGGGGTGATCGGCGAAGATGGCCTGTCGGGGATCGCTTTGGGTCACGGGGGGCGGGGGTTGGTTTTTCGGGAGTTTCAGGAGGCGGTGCTGGAGCTGTTCCATCGTGGGGTTCTTCTGGCCATCGCCAGCAAGAACAACGCCGCCGACGCCCTGGCGGTGTTGCGGGAACACCCCGACATGCTGCTGCGGGAATCCCATTTCGCGGCGATGCGCATCAACTGGCATCCCAAGCCGGACAATCTGGCGGAACTGGCTGCGGAACTCAACATCGGTCTGGATTCTCTGGTTTTTTTCGACGACTCTCCGCAGGAGCGCGCTCAGATGCGGGCCGCTTGTCCCGAGGTGCTGACCCCGGAGTTGCCACGAGATCCCATGGGCTACGCGACGATTCTGCGTCGTCTGGGCGTGTTCGACAAACTCTCCCTGACCCGCGAGGATCGGCTGCGTGGGGAGATCTACCAGCAACAGAACCAACGGGCCTTGTTGCGGGACTCCGCCGGTTCCCTGGAGGATTTCTACCGGGGGTTGGAGATGCGCGCCACCATCCGTCCGGTGGATGGACTCTCTCTGCCCCGTGCCTTCGACCTGATTCACAAGACCAATCAATTCAATCTCACCACCCGACGTCACGACGAACAAACCCTGCGCGCCTTTCTGGAGAGCGAGAGCACCGGGTTTTTCGTCTTGCGGGTCGTGGACAAATTTGGCGATAATGGTTTGGTTGGGGTGGCGATCGTCCGGTTGCACGACGGAGACGCGGAACTGGACTCCCTGCTGATGAGCTGTCGGGTGATCGGTCGGACCCTGGAAACCGCCTTTTTATCTCATCTGGTGTCGTGGGCCACCAGTCGGGGCGCGACCCGCATGGTGGCCGAATGGATCCCGACGGCCAAGAATCAACCGGTTGCCCGTTTTTTACCGGATCACGGTTTCGAGCCGATGGTCGAACTCCCGGAAAAAAATCGCTGGCAACTGGATCTCACCCAATCCGGCATCTCATGGCCTGACTACATCGAACGGGGATAATGAATGATGCATTCCGATCACGATGCGCGAATTTTCAAGGTGCTGGCCGGTGTTCTGGGCAAGAGCGCGGCAGAGGTGGCCCAGTTGGCCGCCAGTCAGGAGAGTGCCGGAGGAGACGCGCAGTTTTGGGATTCGTTGCAACACATCAACATCATTCTCGGTCTGGAGGCGGAGTTCCGGGTTCAGTTCGAACTGATGGTGGCCATCGATCTGAAGACCATTCCCCGGATTCGCGCTCAACTGGCCTCCATGCTCGGCTGAGTCTTGGTTGGTTCCGACACGGAGTCGCGTCATCGCATGAGTGCCCTCTCCCAGACCCGATTCGAGCCCTCCGCGTCACCGCGCTGGAGCCGGTCCGGATGGTCGATCGTGTTGTTGATGGCGCTGGTGCTGCTGCCTCCGGCCCTGATCCGGGAACGAAGCGCACCTCTCTCCTTCGATGACTCCCACCTGCAGGCGTTGATCCGACAGCAACCCGATTATCTTTTCATCGGCTCCTCTTCCATGATGTCGCGGATCGATCCGGTCGAGGTGCGCCGTCTGACCTCGCGGGAGGGGTATCTGCTGGGGGAGTTGGGAACCCAGAGCGCGTTATGGTACCTCTGGTTGAAAAACAGCCTGATCGCCTCCCGCATCACCCCGAAGCGGGTATTCGTGCTCTTCCGCGAAACCGAATTGACCAATCCCGTCGATGAAACCACCTCGCTGGTCAATCAGGAGAAGATCGCCCGCAACCGGCGTCCGGACGATCACCACTTCGACGCGATTCTGAGCCATCATACCACCCTCATCGACCGGTTCCGGGCCGGGTTGCGCGATCTCTACCCCATTCAGGAGACCTGGCGCAAGGCCGGAGTCTGGTTGCTGGACAGCGTGGGTTTTCTGTTTGCGGAGCCGGGTTATCCGGCCTATCTGTGGGATCGTCGTTTTCATCCGGAACGGGTCACGCAGGCGCGGATCGAGGCGTTCTGGCAGGCGCGGGTGGCTTTCAAGGCGCGGATGGCCGGAGCGTTGTTTCACAGCGGCAATCAACGGGTGCTCGCCGTCGCTCCCGACGCCGGGTCATCGTCGGACAGCGTGCGGGAGGATTTCCCGGCACGGGTTTCCCACTCCTTTCTGCCGGAGATGATCCGACTGGCGCAAGCGGCTTCGCTCTCTCTGGTCTTCGTGCGACTCGACAACATGCCCAATCTTGACGGCTCGCCGCGCTACGTTTCTCCCCGGTCGGCGGCCTATCTGGCCGATCTGAAAGCGTATCTGGCTCAAGCCCAGGTCGGGTTCCACGATTTCGACGAGGATCCGGCCTTCCGGTGGGAACACTATCTGGATAGCGGCCACATCAAGCCGGAATTCAAACCGTTCTACACCGACCACTTCATCAAGACGCTTGCGGAGCACTTCCGGTGATTTTTCACAGTCTTGATTTTATTTTATTTTTCCTGTTCGTGCTGGCCGTCTACTGGAATCTGAACCGGAAGTTTCAGGTTTTTTTTCTGCTCGGGGTCAGTTATTTCTTCTACGGATATATTCATCCGTGGTTTCTCTATCTGATTTTTGCCTCGACGGTGGTGGATTATGGCTGCGGTTTGGCCATCGGTCGTTTTCCGCAACACAAGCGAACGATCTTATGGGTGAGTCTGGCGGTCAATCTGAGCTTTTTGGGATTCTTTAAATATTTCGGCTTTTTTGTCGATAATGTTGCGGAGTTGTTGCGTCTGGCGGGCTTGCCGAGTTTTACCAACAACCTCGACATTTATCTGCCGGTCGGCATTTCGTTCTACACCTTCCAGTCGATCAGCTATATTGTCGATGTCTACGCGGGACGGCTCAAGCCCCGGGAGAATTTTTTCGAATTCGCGTTGTTCGTGGTGTTCTTTCCCCAACTGGTGGCTGGACCCATCGAACGGGCGATCCATTTTCTGCCCCAGTTGGACCAGGATCGCACCCTGAAGGTGCAGGAGGTGCGCGAGGCGTTGTTTCTGCTGGTCTGGGGGTTCTTCAAGAAACTGGTCATCGCCGACAATGTGGCGTTCATCGTCAATAAACTGTTCGCTCTGGAGCAGACTACCTTTCCGCTGGTCTGGGTGGGGGTGTTCGCGTTCGGGGTGCAGGTCTACGCCGATTTTTCCGCCTACTCCGACATCGCCAGTGGATCGGCTCGTCTGCTCGGTTTTCAGTTGACCCGGAACTTCAACCATCCGTTCATCTCCGCCTCTCCCGCCGAATACTGGAAACGGTGGCACATTTCGCTTTCCTCCTACATTCAGGACTATATTTTCCTGCCGCTTTACTTTTACCTGAGTCGGAAGGCGATCAAGCGTGCCATCGTCATCAGTCTGCTGATCACCTTTTTTCTGGTGGGACTGTGGCATGGGGCGGGCTGGAATTTCATCTGGTTCGGGATCTATCACGGTGTGCTGGTCATCATCTATGGCTGGTTCAAGGGGTTCACGCCGCCCTGGATCCGGGACAACCGGTGGCTGAAACCTTTCCAGATCGTGTTGATGTTCATCCTGGCCCATATCGGCTTCATGCTGTTCCGTGAGACCGAGATGATCTACATTCTGCGTCATCTCTCCCTGTCTCCGTTCGTCGGGGGGACTCCGTTGCAGCAGCAGGCGGCCTGGTTTTTGTTCGGTCAGGCGTTGTTCCTCTCTTTGCCGTTATGGATTCATACCCTCTACGAGCACTATCGGGATCGTCTGTTTCCGGCGGACTCGGGGTTGAGAATCGCGTTGCACACCGTTGTTTCCCTATTGATGTTCATGGGGATTCTCGTCTTGCGGGGGGATTCCCAGTCTTTCATCTACTTTCAGTTCTGACCTTCGATCCTGGGTTCAGGGGCAATGCCTCTGGTCGCGACCAATACGCAAGAGAGCATCAACCCTTCACGACGGGCGCGCGCCTCATCATATCCGGTTCCCGGAATGATCCGGAGCACTTCGATTTCCAAACCGGCGGAGCGGACCAGTTCCACGGCCTCCTCCGGGGTGCGCAGCAAATAGATGTGATCCGGTGATGGACCATTTACTGGCACATGCACAAACAGGCGTCCTGCGGGCGAGAGCCGTCTGGCCAACAATCGCAACGCGGTGGCGGGATGTTCCAGATGTTCCAGCACCTCGCTGATGACGATGCTGTCGTAGATCTCCGGATCATTCTCCCGCTCCTCGAACAGATTTCGTCGGCGCAGGAGCACCTTGTCCGCCATCCCGAATCGTGTCATGCAGGCTGCGGTGGCCGCTAGGCTGGCGTCGCTGATATCCCATGCTTCCGCCGAGGCGCAGGCCGGGTCGCTGGCGGCAAAATAGAGCAGCAGGCCATGTCCCGGCCCCACCTCCAGGTGGCGATAGCCCGGCGGGTTGCCCTCCAGAAAAAGCGTGCGATAGGTATGAATCGCCGTCGCGTGATTGTACCAGAAAATATGCGTCATCAAGATGCCGTTGAGATAACGGGTCATGAAGGCGGGATTGTCGTAGACCTCTTTTTGGGCTTCGGCGAAGGTGGAGAGGCGATAGTGTCCGGTGCGACGGAAATATAGCTCCTCCATCTGCACCAGCCGACATTTGAATTGGTACTCTTCGCAATATTCCAACAAGTTATCCTGAGCGATCTGTGCCACCAGAGTTGCGGTGCGTTCGGTGGTTTCCAGCACTTCCGGGGGGCGTTCGGCAAAACTTTGCGTCAGATAACGCAGATGATCCGGCCAGAGTTCCACGATCGCCTCCAGGAGACGCTGGGTGGCGGGCAGAGTGGTGGGATCGATGTCGGTCATGGAGGGGCCGTCGCTCGGGAATGAGGGTGGATGGGGGCTTCGAAGGTCTTGCCCACCAGGGGAACCGATAGCGAAAAGCGTTCGAGAGCGGGCGGTTTGGCCGCCTTGTATCGATAGACCCGCAGCGTTTGACCCTTGAGCATGGAGCGGGTGGTCTGAATCGGAAACTCACCCAGTCGTTCGAAGGCGTCGCTGTCGAGGAAATCCCGCAGAATTTGATGAATCTCCAACTGGGCGTAATTGTGGGATTCGACCACGATCACGTCGATGCCGTGCTGATCGAACAGCGTGCGGATTCCCTCCAGATCCCGGATATGGATCTGGGTCCAGTGTTCGGTGAAGACGGAGGAAGAGTGCAGCAGCTTGTCGCCCCGCAAGACGTGAAAGCGTCGCTCCGGATCGCCGAGGCGGACGTAGTAGGTGAAATAGCCGTTGTTGACGCCATCCATGAAGATCCGTCCGCTTTGGGTGTGTTGCATGGCGAGGGCGGCGGCGGCCTGATGGCCACGGGTGAAGGCCGGTTGTCGGGTCCAGGTGTGATGGGCCTGCCAGGCGATGAGCAGCAGCACCAGCGGCCAGCCGAGACGACGGATCAGCGGCGTGGCGCGTCCATGGTGAAAAGGCAGGACCGCCAGCAGCGCGAAGGCCGGAACCCAGAAGATGGTGTAACGATCGATGCGGAAACTGCGCAGCGCGGTGAAAAACAGGTAGGTGGTGAGGATCAGCAGCAGATAGAAGAGCGCGGCGCGATCCCTGCGCCACACGGTGGTGAGCAGACCGAGGGCGGAGAGCAGCAGCACGACGGGAGTCACCTGGGCGTCCACCAGCAGATCGAGATATTGTCGCAGATAGTCCCAGCGGCTCCAGTCGGCGTTTTGCTGCGCCGCCTCCATGCCCTGAAAGGCCAGCGCGAGATTGGTTTTGCCCATCCAGATGGTCAGCAGGGCCAGGGGGGCGTTGAGGATCAGCATCAGGCCGCAGGCCAGCCAGGTATCGCGGCGTTTCAGCAATGGCCGGAGATTTCCCGAGACGAGCAGCCAGGCGATGAACCAGGGAATCATGAACAGGGCGGTCTGTTTGGTCCAGAGGGCCGCCGAGAAGGTCAAGGCGGTCAGATAGAGCCATTTCGCCTCGCCGCCGGCCACGTGACGCCACAGCAGATTGGCCGTGAGCAGGGTCAGGGCCAGGACCGGGATTTCCAGCATCGGATACCAGCCCCACTGCACGATGAACGGGGTGGTGAACAGCACTCCGGTGGCCATGAGGGCGGTACGCCGATCGTGGGTGCGGCTCACCAGATCGAACCAGGCCCAGGCACCGATCAGGGCGAAGGCCAGCAGGGAGAGTTTGCCGCTCCAGTCGTGAATGCCGAAAATGCCGAAAAACAACGCCTCCACCAGAGGAAAGAAGGGGGGACGGGATCCCAGGCTCAGGGCGGGATACTGGGCGTAGTATCCGAGGGCGTATTGATAGGCGTTTCGGAAGAAGTCGGGATCGAAGAGCTGTTTCAGGGTCAGATCCCGCAGAAAATCATGCAGGAACAGACCATCCATCAGGATGCGGTCGGCATCGGGCCAGCCCACCTCCGCATCGGTCAGGCCCCGGAGCCAGAGCAGCAGGATCGTCAGGGCGACCGCTCCGGCCAGCAGGGAACGCAGACGAAGCCGCCAGAATGTGGCGAGGCTCGGAGAGGGGGATGTGGTGGAGGTCACGGGCGCAGGCTACCCGAAGGGGGTTGAAAGGTGAGATAGCGATGTCGATGCAGCTCCCGCCGGGTGCGGCTGAGACTGTTGAGCACGATGCCGATGGTCAGGCTGATGCTGGCCATGATCATCATGCCGGAACAGAGCAGGGCCGTGGGCACCCGGGGCACCAGTCCGGTTTCGAAAAAGGTGATGAAGAGCGGAATGGCCAGCAGGATCGACACGAGGCTCAACAGCAGGGCGATGAGGCCGAAAAAGGCGAAGGGACGGGCCTCCTTGGCCAGCAGCAGAATCATGAGCAGAATGCGCAGACCATCCTGAAAGGTATTCAATTTGCTGCTGCTGCCGGGTGCCCGCGCAAAGTAGCGGGTGGGCAGCTCCTGACAGGGCAGGTGGAAGTGCAGGGCATGGACGGTGAATTCGGTTTCGATTTCAAAGCCGTTGGAGTGGGCCGGAAAGGTCTTGACAAAACGTCTGGAGAAGACCCGATAACCCGACAGCATGTCGGAGAAGCCCTCACCGAACAGCACCGCCACCGATCCGGAAAGCAATTGATTGCCAAGTCGATGTCCGGGACGGTATTGTTCCCGCTCTCCGGCGTCGTGTCGGGCTCCGACCACCATGTCGAGTTGCTCGGAGAGGAGTCGTTCGATCATGGCGGGAGCGGCCAGGGGATCGTAGGTGCCATCGCCGTCGGCCATGACGTAGATGTCGGCGTCGATATCGGCGAACATGCGGCGCACCACATGACCCTTGCCCTGATGGCTCTCCCGACGCACCTCGGCCCCGGCCTGGAGCGCGCAGTCGATGGTCCGGTCGGTGCTGTTGTTGTCGTAGACCACCAGGCGGGCGGAAGGCAGGGCGGTCCGGAATCCTTGGATCACAGCGGCGATGGAGGCTGCCTCGTTGTGGCAGGGCAGAATCACGGCGATGGAAAGGGGAGTGGAATCCATGGGTTCACGACCGGCTGGAGTGGGAGGATGGTGGACGTATACCGCCAGGAGATGGGAGAGGTCAACTCAATTCCGTTATGCGGGGCATTAAGATGCGTTTGAAGCATCATGCCAGGAAATGCTTGACCATCCACCCGGGGAGCGGGATACAATGGGAACGGGGTGTTTATGAAAGACAGCGGCGCGTGGAAAAGGACTGTGGCTTCGCCCCTGGACCCCGATCGCGACGCTCCCTTGTCGGGCGCGGATTGATTTCACCTTTTGTGAAGGCCGGATGACGCCATCGTGATTCGTATTTTTCGTCATTATCTGCATCGCTGGTCTCTGGTGCTGCTGGGCATCGAAGCGATTCTGGCCACCTTGGCGGTCTATGCCGGTGTGGCGATGCGTTTTTCCGGGTTGGAACACCACGACGAAATCCATGGAGATCTTCTGCTGCCCAAGGCGTTGTTTTTCGCGTTGGTCACGGTGACCAGTCTGGCGGCCATGGGACGCTATCAGCGGGTGATGGAGGAGGGCTTTTCCGGCGAACTGCTCCATGTGGGACTGAGCTTCGTGGTCGGTCTGGTGGCGATGAGCATGCTGTTTTATGTGTTTCCGGATCTGTTCATCGGGCGCGGCGCGTTTGCCTATGCGTTGCTGTTCTGTTTCTGGATGATCCTGGGGATTCGTTATATTTTTTTTCGTTATGTGCTGGATCTGGATCTGCTGAAACGTCGGGTGATCGTCTTCGGCACCGGAGACAATGCCCGCATCGTCGCCCGGACCGTGGCCGATGGCTCCACGGGACAGTCGGATTGCATTCTGGTGGGGTTCTGGCCGGTGCCGGATCAGGTGGTTCGGGTGCAAGAGGAACAGGTGATCTGGGATACCCATGAACTCTACCACTTCGCCGAACGCTACAATGTCGATGAGGTGGTGATCGCCCTCGACAACGCATTCCCGGGACTCTACCTGGATGAGATCCAGGAGTGCAAATGCCGGGGCATCCGCATCATGGATGTCCAGGAGTTCTGCGAACGGGAACGGCATCTCATTCTGACCGATCTGATGGATCCCTCCTGGTGGTTGTTCCACTCCGAAGGTCTCTATCGGGAACCCTGGAGCGAAGGGGTCAAGAAGCTGTTCGACATTCTGATCAGTCTGCTGCTGCTGCTGCCCACCTCACCGGTGATGATGCTGGCGGCCCTGGCCATTCTGGTGGAGAGTCGTGGCCGGGGACCGATCTTCTATACCCAGGAGCGGGTGGGCTTCGGCGGTCGGATCTTTTCGGTGGTGAAATTCCGCAGCATGCGCACCGACGCGGAAAAGGATGGCATCCCCCGCTGGGCCACCCCCGATGACGCGCGCATCACCCGGGTCGGGCGATTCATCCGCAAAAGCCGTATCGATGAACTGCCGCAGTTTTTCAACGTGCTCAAGGGGGAAATGAGTCTGGTGGGGCCCCGTCCGGAAAGGCCGGAGTTCGTGTCGCAACTCAAGACCCGCATTCCGTTCTATGCCGAACGTCTGCGGGTCAAGCCCGGCATCACGGGATGGGCGCAAATTCGTTACGGATATGGGGCGTCGGAGGAAGACGCGGCGGAAAAATTGAAGTACGATCTGTACTATGTGAAGAATCGCGGTCTGTTTTTGGATCTGTTGGTGCTGGTTCATACCGTGGAGGTGGTTCTTTTCGGACAGGGGGCATCCGGACCCAATCCCAAGCAAAAGTGGCAACAAACGCCTGGGTGAAGGGGTCAGGTTCGGGAAAATGATCCCGGCATTTCGGTGAAGTGTGTACTTCAAGGCATGGATTGGGACGCATGCAGCAGGATTTCGGGTTTCGCGATATCTATTTCCAGTTGATTCTTCATGCCCGGGGCATGTGGCGTCATCGTTGGCATCTGGTCGGATTGGCGTGGTTCGTCTGCCTGTCCGGTTGGAGCTCGGTGGCGGTGATGCAGGATCAATATCTGGCGAGCGCCACGGTCAAGATCGAGGAT
>JADGBU010000031.1:24342-26010 GCA_015231295.1 Magnetococcales bacterium
CCCGTCAGGAGATCGCCGATTTTCTCTCCAAGACCAAGCAGGTGATCGATGTGAGCCGGGAGGCCCATCGGGTGCTCAACGGCCTGCTGAGTCAACAGACCCTCTCCCACGTCGTGCAGCAGACCGATCTGTCGTTCACGGTACGCAACGAACAGGAGCGGCAGGAGGTGATGAATCAACTGCGGGCCCAGATCAGCGTCACCTCCACCGGCGAGGGACTCTATCGCATCACCCATCGTCACAACAATCCGGAAGTGACCCGTCAGGTGGTGGAGGTGGTGCTCGATCGCCTGCCGATGAATACCCTCTCCGCCGACGGGGGCGGCACCGCCCGTACCGCCGAAGAGTATCTGAAAAAACGGATCGCCGAATACGAGGCCAAGGTCGCCGACGCCACCCAGAAGCTCCAGGAGTTCAAGAACAAGAATCTGGATCTGATCCCGGAAAAAGATGGGGGCTATTATGTGCGTGTCACCCGTCTCAACCGCGCCATCGAGGCCCATCAGGCCAAATTGCATGAGCTGGAACAGAGTCGCGATGAGGTGAAACGGCAGATGCAGGAGATCGAAAGCTCTTCCGGTTCCCCCACCGAAGAGCAGGATCGCCAGATCGAAGCCCTCAATCAACAGCTCAAGGAGCTGTTCAGCAAACATTACGTCAAGGGCGGACGCAAAATGCCGCTCTATACCGAAACCCATGCCGAGGTGATCGCCATTCGTCAGGCCATCGCCCAGCAGGAGCAGGTGAAACAGGAAAAGATCAATCGGTTGCGCTCCAGTTCCGATGACGCCTCCTCCTGGGAGCTGGAAGCCAATCCGGTCTATCGCAATCTCAAGATGACCGCCAGCAAGCTGGATGTGGAGTTGACCAGTGTCCGGGTGCGTCTGAGCGAAACCGAAGCCCATCTGAAACGGCTCCGGGCCCAGGAGACCACCCTGCCGGCCATCGAGAACGAATACAACCGCTTGCAGACCCGTCTGAGCATGACCCAGGAAGAGATGGCCGCCATGCTGCAACAGGAGAGCAAGGCCCGGGAACGGGGCGAACTGGAAGAGGATTTGAGTCGCTTCGTGCGCTTCAAGGTGATCGATCGTCCCTACACCCCGAGAAAGCCGGTCGGGCCCAATCGACCCCTGTTTTCGTCGGTGGTGCTGATCGGCGGATTGCTGGCGGGTCTGGCCTTGTCGCTCTTTTTGTCGGTGATTCGTCCGGTGTTCGACAGTCCGGCCTCCATCAAGCGGGTGCTCGGTCTGCCGGTGTTGGGAATGGTCTCCATGGTGGATGAAGGGTTGGCCGGTCGCTGGTCCCACTCCACGCTGATGTTCATCATGGCCATCGGTGGGCTGTTTTGTCTGTTCGTGGCCGTGCTTTATTTCGTTCCCACCTTGTGAACCGTGGCCGACGTATGACGACCACCCTGCGCGCATTCGAGGTTGAACTCCGATGACGACGGATTATCAGAACATCCACAAGAAGGTCGTCCTGGACTTCGAGCGGTTGCGCGCCAAGGGGGTGCTGACCCCGGATGCCGGACGCAGCCTCATGGCGGAAGAGTATCGGGTCATCAAGCGTCCGCTGCTGCTCAACGCCATGGGCAAAGAGCATGAACAGGTGGCCAATGGCAAGATGATCATGGTGACCAGTGCCTTTCCCAAGGAGGGCAAGACC
>JADGBU010000311.1:0-2349 GCA_015231295.1 Magnetococcales bacterium
CGCTGACTTCGCTCCATCCCTTGGAACGGGTCAGCTCGAAACCGATCACCCGTTCTCCGTCGAGCAGCGCGATGCTGCCGGGTTCGGCGAAGCCATCCGTCAGGGTGGCGATGTCGGTCAGGGCCACGGATCGCCCCCTGGAAAGGGGAATCTCCAGACTCTGCAGATCGGCGAGGGACTCCGGAGCCGCCAGGGTGCGAATCGATTGCACCGCTCCGGCGATATCTCCCCGTCCCCCCGAGGCATCCTTGCGGGTCTGACGCAGCAAAATGGAAATTTCGTCGGCGGTGACGCCCAAAGCCCGCATCCGGGCCGGATCCAGATCCACCCGGATTTCGCGATCCTGTCCGCCGATGCGGCTGAATTTTCCCACGCCGGGAACCGCCACCAGCACCTTGGCCAGATCGTTGTCCACCAGCCAGGAGAGCTCTCCTTCGTCCAGCACCGACGAGGTGGCGGCAAAGGCGATCATCACCCCGCCGGTGGTGGTGCGCTTCGACACCACCGGCACGGTCAGCTCCTGCGGCAGATCGCTGCGCACCGAATCCACGGCGTTGCGCACCTCGTTGAGCGGAAGCGGCATTCTTGTCGATGACGAAATCCACCTGGATCGATACCGAACCCTCGGTGAGGGTGGTGCGAATGTGCTCCACGCCGCCCAGCGAGGCCACCGCGTCTTCGATCCGGCGCGCCACTTCGGTTTCCAGTTGGGCCGGGGCCGCCCCTTCCAGGGTCGCGCTGACGGTGATGGTCGGCACCTCGATGTCGGGAAAGTTCTGAATCCCCAACGCCCGGAACGAGGCCAGACCCAGCAGGGTCAACAGCGCGAACAACAGGATCGCCGGCACCGGATGCCGGATCGACAGCGAAGAGAAATTCACGGCTTCTCCTCCGTGATCCGTACCCGGTCCCCGTCCTTGAGAAAGGCACCGCCACTGCTGACAACCTTGCTTTGATCTTCGAGTCCGGAGATGATCTCCACCCGCTGCGCCTGCCGACGACCGGTGATCACCTTGCGCCGCGCCACCCGATCCGACCCTTCGGGCAGCTCGAACAGATAGGTGTGACCGTCGTGAAACACCAGCGTCGATTGGGGCAGGGTCAGGGCACTCTCCTCTCCGAGCCGGATTTCGCCCTGGGCGAACATGCCGGCCTTCAGGGGGGATTGGGCCGGAAGGTCGAAATAGACCAATCCTTTGCGGGACTCCGCATTCAGGGTGGGTGCCACCATGCGGGCCGTGGCCTCCAGGGAGTCGCCGCCATCGAGATCGATTTTTGCCCGCTGGCCGGGCCGGATCCGGGAGAGTTGACCATCGGTCACTTCGGCGCGCCACTCCAGCCGACTCTGACGCACCAGCCGGAACAGTTCGCCTCCGGCCTGGACCACCGCTCCCAAGGTGGCGTTGCGGGAGGAGATGATCCCCTCGTCGGCGGCCAGAATGCGGGTTTGACGCAACCGGACCTCTTCATGTTCCAAGGCGGCCTTGGCGGCGGCCAGTTCCGCTTCCGCCGACTCTTCGGCCAACAGATATTGGGTGATCTGCTGTTCGGCCAGGGCCCCCGATCCTTCCACGGCGCGGGCCCGTCCTCCGTTGGCCTTGGCCAGGGCGAGGGCGGCCTTGGCACGGGCCACATTGGCTTTCTGCTGGGCCACCGTGGC
Organism: Magnetococcales bacterium; assembly: GCA_015231295.1. Classification (GTDB taxonomy): domain Bacteria; phylum Pseudomonadota; class Magnetococcia; order Magnetococcales; family Magnetaquicoccaceae; genus Magnetaquiglobus. The sequence goes on from JADGBU010000311.1 coordinate 1,661, forward strand.
CCGGATACCCTCATCCGAAAGCCGCAGCAACTCCTGTCCCCGTTTGACCACGCTGCCCACATCCACCGGCAAGGAGACGATGGTCAATCCGCCGATTTCGGAGGCGACCACCGCCTCCTGCCAGGCGTGAATCCCGCCGCTGACCAGCAGCGTGCGCGGCCACTGTTCCCGGGTCGGTTGGGCGACGGTCACGGTCAGAGCGGCCCGCTCTTCGCCGACTTGCTCTTTTTTCTCCGCAGCCGCAGCCGGGGCGCAAAACTGGTAAATCAGGCCCGTCGCGAGCAGGGCCAGCAGAGGATGACAAGGATTCATGACCGCTCCTGTTTTTCATGTGTGACGGCGGGGGTGTCCGACTCCCATCCGCCGCCCAACGCCTTGTAGAGGGTGATCCATTGTTGCACTTCCCGGCCTTCCAACTGGATCACGGCGCGTCGCGCTTCGAGACCTTGACGCAATGCCTCTTCCAGGGCCAGCCGACTGATGCCGCCGGTACGCCAATTTTCCGAGGCGGCCTCGTGATACCGCTCCTGACCCAGGGCCGAGGCGCGGGCCTCCCGAAGCCGTTGGCGCAGAGCCTCCAGATTGACCAGCGCGCTTTCCACCTCCCGGACCGCCTCTTGCACCTTGTGGCGATAGTTGGCCAGGGCGATGGTGTGCCGCGCCTCGGCTCCCCGGACGCCCGCCTCGAT
>JADGBU010000311.1:2389-2820 GCA_015231295.1 Magnetococcales bacterium
GAGACTGCCCATGGTGGTCAACCCGGCTCCGATCCCGCCGAGCAGGGAAAAACGGGGAAAGCGGGCCGCTTCGGCGACTCCGACCTCTGCGTGGGCCGCCATCAGCTCCTGTTCGGCGGCGGCCAAGTCGGGACGTTGGGCCAGCAGTCGGGCCGGAAGCTCCGTCACCGCCAGGGGCGGGGCCACCAGAGGGCGACTCTCCGCGCCGGGCATGAGCGACCGCAGGAGGGGCTCCTCCAGGCCGGTGAGGGCCACCAGACCCTTGAGACTCAATTGACACTCCGCCTCTTGCGCCGCCAGACGGGCGAGGCTCTCCGCCAGTCGGGATTGCATGAGGGATTCGTCCGCCGGAGCGGTCAGACCGGCCCGGGTGGCGACGCGGGTGATCCGGGTACTGCTCTGACGCGACGCCACCTCGGCCTGCAGGGAGT
>JADGBU010000312.1:0-337 GCA_015231295.1 Magnetococcales bacterium
ATCGAACTGCAACAGCATCCGTTTGACGCTTTCGACGATATCTCCCACGATGGTTTCGCAGGTGATGCGGATCGGTTCGGTGACATCGACCTCCGCCGGTTTGCCGTGGATGCGCAACGGCACGATCACCCGCCGTTCCGCCTCGCCGACGAAGCCGTAACGCTCCTTGATCGCCTGGGCCAGATAACGATCCACCTGCACGCCGGTATGGGCATCGCGGATGGCGGCCTCCAGCAGAGCGTCGATATAGTTGCCGCCCTTGAAAATGCTGAGTTGGCTTTCCGGGCCGGGGATGGTGCCGCGCATGGCGCACAGATCGATGGTTCCGGCACCCACG
>JADGBU010000312.1:355-2818 GCA_015231295.1 Magnetococcales bacterium
CCGATTCTGACCATAGGCCACCATGAACGGTTCCGAAACCACCATGGCGACATCCATGAGTCCTTCGAGAATCCGGAGCAGTTGCCCCTTGTTGGAGAGGGAAGCCCGTGCCGGAACGCCGATGATGCCACACACCTGATCTCCGGCGGTGGCCCCGGCCAGCGCGATCACATGGGCGAGCAGTTCGCGGGCCGCCTCCAGATCCCGTTCGCTGGCCTCCTTGAGCACGCCATCCTGCAACGGGTGATAAAGATCCAGCAAGGCGCGTTTTTCGATCGCCTCCGCACCGACCACCTGGGTACGGTTGAGAATTTTCACGCCGATGATGTCCTTGGGATAGCCCACCACCGAATGCACCAATCCCTTGAACTGGCGATTGCTCATCACGGCGGTGCGCGCCGTGCCCAAATCGATGCCCAACAGCAAGACTTTTTCGGTCTTCTTGGTCGTCATGACTTCCTCCGGGAATACGTTTCCAAACTGGATAGGGTGTTTCAGTTGGACAAAGATTCAGAAATGGATGCACCGGGCAGCATCGGATGCGTGTCGGATTGCCGATACCGCGCCGACAGCCTGCGGAGTCTATATTATACTACAGAAGGTCGCGGATTCCCGCTTTCCCGACGCCACCCGTCGGCCTGGAGCCTGGAATCGCTTCCGGGAGCGCACGGGCCAAGCCGACCCACGCGCTCCCGTCGGACGGATTTCATCCGGCATTCGGGACGCGCTTGTTATCCGCGCACCATCTGGGCCCACTGACGGGCCTCGTCGCCAGGGGAGGGAGACGCGCTTCGTGCCATCTCTTCCGGGGCGGTCAGCGAACGGGTCGCCGCCTCTCCGGTCGCGGGCAGCGGATGGCTCTTGGCCAGCTCCCGGCGCAACTCCTGCAGACGCTCCCCGTCGCCGATCTCCCCGAACAGGCGATTCAGGAAGGCCTCGCGGCTCAGATCCCGCGTGAAGGAGGCGGCATAGGCGGCATAGGCCTTTTCCACGTCATCGCCGACGGTGTGACGGATCCGGGCGCGCAACGTTTCGAACATGGCGAACCAGTAGAGTTGTTCCGAGTCGGCATACGCCTTGCGCAGCACCGGAATCTCCCGGGAGAGCAGACGAAACTCCCCTTTGGAGGCCACCATGAAGGTTTCGAGATCGTTCATCTCCTGTCGGAGACGGGCCACCCGTTCCCGCGCTTCGGTCAGCTCATCCTGCAAGCGGGCCGATTGGGGATTGGTGGTATAGGCCGCCAGACTCCGTTCCCGATCGTTTTCGGCCCGCGCCGCCAGGATGGAAAGCTGAATGATCTTCCGCTTGATCTGTTTGAACCGTTCCTTCAACTCCCGCGAGCGTTCCTCGGCCCGAGTCAGGGCCAAATGCGCATCGTTTCTGATCGTGATCCATTCGTCCATTCGCCAGCACTCCCGCGTGCAACCTTAAAGATGTTCATCCAGCCTTCCAGCAGCCAATAACATATTTTCCCTTCATGCACAACGGAATGGCCGAATCCGGGCATCAATCCGGGTCTGGTGGTCCCAGAGGTTGTTCATAGTGGACCTGCAGCAGATACAAACCATGGGCCGGGGCCATGGGACCGGCCTGGGTGCGATCGAGACCGTTCAGCACCTCCAGGAACCGTTCCGGCGACCATTTATCGCGACCGACATAGATCAGGCTGCCCACGATGTTGCGCACCATGTGATACAGAAAGGCGTTGGCGCGCACCCTGAAATGAAATTCATCCCCCACCGGCAGCAGTTCGGCGCGGGTCACATCCCGCACCGGTGTGAGGGATTGACAGTTGGCGGCCCGAAAGGCCGAAAAATCCCGTTTGCCGAGCAGATATGCGGCGGCCTGATTCATGGCGTCGAGATTCAGGCGTCCGGGATGGTGCCAGGCCCGTCCCCGATCGAGGGCCGAGGCGGCGCGGCGATGGAGAATGCGATAACGATACTCCCGCCACGCCGCCCGTCTGGCATTGAATCCTCCGGAGACCTGGGCCGCATCGAGAATCGTGACCTCCGGGGGGGTGAGGACGTTCAGGGCGCGGACGAACACCTCCGGATTGCGGGGTTTCAGGGTATCGAAGTGGGCCACCTGACCCAGGGCGTGCACCCCGGTATCGGTACGTCCCGCGCCCACCAGCAGCACCGGATGACCGCACAACGCTTCCAAAGCCTGTTCCACCGCCCCCTGGACCGTCGGGATTCCCGGTGCCTGCCGTTGCCAACCGAAAAAGCGACTGCCATCGTATTCCAGGGTCAATCGGAAGCGCGTCGCTCCGGAGAGGGAAAAGCTCACTCTTCTCCGGCTCCCTCCTCCGGATTTGCGGCCCCGGCGGCCCCCTTGGCGGGACGTTCCTTTTTCGGCGGCTTGCCCATCGCGGGCCGGTAGATCTCCACCCGATCCCCATCGTTGAGCTTTTGATCCAACGGCACCAGCTTGCTGAAAATGCCGATTTTGTTCACG
>JADGBU010000313.1 GCA_015231295.1 Magnetococcales bacterium
GTCCAGGGGCCATTGGCCCCTGGTGGGATCCAAGGGCGAAGCCCTTGGGACGTTCGCCTTTGGCGCGCTTTCACAACAAGCGAAGGGCAAAGCCATTCGCGCAGCGCGCCCAGCAGGCCGCCGCAGGCGGCGTCTTTCAATTTTCCGATCAAAGTCAAAACCCTGGGGGATGAATCCCCCAACCCCCCCTCTTTTCTTTCACTGATTTTCTTTCACATAATTTACTCAATGCGCCTCGGCCCAATTCTTCCCGATCCCCATATCCACCCGCAAGGGCACCGAAAGGGTCATGGCCTGTTCCATGGCCTCGCGGGTCAAGGCCTGAGCGATCTCCAACTCGGCTTCGGGGACTTCCAGCACCAGTTCGTCATGCACCTGAAGAATCAGACGGCTTTCCAGACGGGCCTCACGCAACGCGCGATGCAGCCGGATCATCGCCAGCTTGATCAAATCCGCCGCCGAACCCTGCAACGGCGCGTTGATGGCGGTGCGTTCCGCCAGCTCCCGCAAGGTGCGATTGGTCTGGTCGATGTCGGCGACATAACAGCGGCGTCCGCCCAGGGTTTCGACATACCCCTGTTCCCGCGCCAGACCGATGGTGCGCTCCATATGGGCCTTCACCCCGTGATACCGCTGAAAATAAAGATCCATGTAGGAAAACGCCTCCCCCACCGGAATCTTGAGCCGCTTGGCCAGACCATAGGGACTCATGCCATAGATCAATCCAAAGTTGATCGTCTTGGCCAGGCGTCGGGATTCCGGATCCACCCGGGTCGGATCGCCGCCGAAGAGTTCCGCCGCCGTGGCCGCGTGAATGTCGAGCCCCTGCTCGAATGCGTGTTTCAGGCGGGGAATATCTCCCATATGGGCCAACAGACGCAACTCGATCTGGCTGTAATCCGCCGACAGCAGCACGCATCCCGGCGGCGCGACGAAGGCGGCGCGAATCGCCCGCCCCTCGGGACGCCGGATCGGAATGTTCTGCAAATTGGGCTCCGACGAGGAGAGCCGTCCGGTGAGGGTGGCGGATTGATTGAAACTGGTGTGAATCCGACCACTGGCCGGATCGATCCGTTCCGCCAGGGCATCGGTATAGGTGGACTGGAGCTTGGCCAGGGTCCGGTATTCCAGCACCAGACCGGGGAGTTCATGTCCCTCTTCCGCCAGTCGGGTCAGCACATCCACGTCGGTGGAAAAACCGGTCTTGGTCCGTTTTCCCCCCTTGATGCCCATCTTTCCGAACAGAATCTCCCCCAACTGCTGCGTGGAGTTGATGTTGAACGGCTCTCCCGATACCGCATAAATCTGCTCGGTCAGAACGCCGCGCCGGGCGTTGAAGGTGTCGGAGAGGGTTTGCAACGCCTCCCGATCCACCAGGGCTCCGGCCAGCTCCATCTCTCCCAGAACCGGAATCAACGGCAGTTCGATGGTGCGATAGAGCCGTTCCACGGAGGGGATGGCCGCCAGTTGCGGAGCCATCTTTTCCGCCAGCAGCCAGGCGATCTCGGCATCCTCGCAGGCGTAGGGCACCGCCTGGGCCAGAGGAACCCGATCGAAGGTGATCTGCTTCTTGCCCACCCCGGTCACATCCTTGAAGAGGATGGTCTGACGTCCCAGCTCCGCCAGGGCCAGGGCATCGAGATTGTGACGCCGCGCCGAACCATGCAACAGTCCCGAAATCAGCATGGTATCGCGATCGATCCCCGCCAGGGTGATGCCGTAGCGTCGCAACATGGCGTATTCGAAACGCAGATTCTGACCGCTCTTCCGGATCTGCGGATCTTCCAGCAACGGCTTGAGCTCGGCCAGCACCCGATCCCGGGACAACTGCCCATCCGGCACCGCTGCGGCCACATGCCCCACCGGAATGTAACAGGCCTCCCCCCCCTGCCAGGAGAACGACAAGCCCACCAGTTCGGCCAGGGCCGGATCCAGGCCGGTGGTTTCGGTATCGAGGGCGAAACACTCCTGGGCCCGCAACGCGGCGAGAAAGCTTTGCCACTCCGCCTCAAAAATCACGGCCCGATAGCGCGGCGCGGCTTCGGTCGGGGGGACGGGGATCGCTTCCGGGGCCATGCCGGGCAGCATGCCGGAGCCGCCTCCCGCCCTCCCCCCGAAGGGGCTCGAACCGCCGGGAGCCGCTTCCGGAGGCGAGGATCCGCCGGGAGCCGCTTCCGGAGGCAGCGATCCGCCATTCGTCCCGGCGGGGGAAAGATCCGCCGGGAGAAGCTCTGGAGGCATGCGCTCCAGATCCCGCAACTCCGAGGCGAACTCCATTTCGGTCAGCAGAGCGCGCAACGCCTCCCGATCCGGAACCCGTCGCCGCAACGCGTCGGGATCGAAGGTCAACGGCACCTGCTCATCCACGGTCACGAGCTGCAACGACAGACGCGCCAGACGGGCCGATTCCGGATCGCTCAGGGTCTTGCGCAACGCCGGTTGGGCGATCCGATCCGCATGAGCGAGCAGATTCTCCAGATCCCCGAACTGCTGGATCAGTTTGGCGGCGGTCTTGATCCCCACCCCCGGCACGCCGGGAATATTGTCCGACGTGTCGCCGATCAGGGCCATGGCCTGGGTGAGACGCGCCACCGGAACCCCCCATTGCGCCTCCACGTCGGCAGGAGCCAGCCAGCGATCCTTGCCCGGATCGAAAATGTGAATCCGCTCGCTGACGATCTGCGAAAGATCCTTGGCTCCGGTGACGATCACCACCTCCCATCCATGACGCTCTCCGGCGCGGGCCAGGGTGGCGATCAGATCATCCGCCTCGTGGCCGGTCCGCTCGAATACCGGCATGTTC
>JADGBU010000314.1 GCA_015231295.1 Magnetococcales bacterium
GATGGGGCCGGACATGTCATTCGTCAAGGCCAAGCTTTTTTTAATGATTGGTGCGCGGGGCAAGAGAGTGCTAGAATTCCGGCCCGGGCGATTTTTTGTCAGGGGCGTGGCCCCCGGACCCCTTCCGGGGGTGGATCTCCCTGGACCCGTGACGATGGTGACGATGCCTAAAGATTGAGGACTGGAGATCATGCGACCCAAACCGTTGATTCTGACCGTGCTGGATGGCTGGGGCATGCGTGGCGAAACCCGCGACAATGCGATTCATTCGGCTTCGACCCCGCACTTCGATGGCTGGCTGGCCACCCGACCTCATGCCCTGCTGATCACCTGCGGAGAGGATGTCGGTCTGCCGGAAGGCCAGATGGGCAACTCCGAGGTGGGACACGCCAACCTGGGCGCGGGTCGGATTCTCTATCAGGATTTCACGCGGGTCGATCGGGCGGTGCGCTTCGGCGAGTTGGTGACGAATCCGGCTTTGGTGCGTACCGTGGGTCAGGCCGTGGAACGGGGCGGCACGGTTCACATTCTGGGTCTGCTCTCTCCCGGCGGGGTTCACTCCCATCAGGATCATCTGCTGGGGGCGGTGCGGGCGGCGCGGGATCTGGGCGCGCGACGGATCGCGGTGCATGGGTTTCTGGATGGCCGGGATACGCCGCCGCGATCGGCCTGCGGCTTCATCGACGCCTTCGAGGCGGGATTGAAGGCGTTGGGCGCGGGACGCCTCGCCACGGTTTGCGGTCGCTACTGGGCCATGGATCGGGACAAACGGTGGGATCGGGTGGCCAGGGCCTATGCCCTGCTGGTGGCCGGAGAGGGGGATCGGGCCGCCTCGGGACGGGAGGCGGTCGAGGCGGCCTACGCCCGGGGCGAGGATGACGAGTTTGTGCAACCCTGTCTGATCCCGGATGCCGAGGGTCGTTCCGACTCCCTGGCCGATGGCGACGCGGTGCTGATGATGAATTTTCGCGCCGATCGTGCCCGCGAGATCGCCCACGCCCTGCTGGACCCGGATCCGGACCCGGACAGGGGAATCGCGGGCTTCGTGCATTTTTCCCGTGCGGTGCGTCCGGTTCTGGCGGGCTACATGTCCCTGACCGAACACGATGCCACCCTGCCGGGGGTGGCGGTGGCCTTTCCGCCGCAGATTCCGCGCATGACCCTCGGCGAGGTGCTCTCCTTGCAGGGCTTTCGGCAGTTGCGCGCCGCCGAAACGGAAAAATATGCCCACGTCACCTATTTTTTCAACGGCGGTCAGGAGGTCTGTTTTCCGGGGGAGGAGCGGCTGCTGGTGCCGTCTCCCGGTGTGGCCACCTACGATCTGCAGCCGGAAATGTCGGCGGATAGCCTCACCGATCAGGTGATCGAACGGGTCGCGACCGGTGATTATGATTTCATGGTGGTCAACTACGCCAATCCGGATATGGTGGGCCATACCGGACGCTTCGAGGCGGCGGTGGTGGCGATCGAAACCGTGGATCGCTGTCTGGGACGGCTGGCGGAAGCGGTGCTGGCCATGGATGGAGAACTGCTGATCACCGCCGATCACGGCAACGCCGATTGCATGGTGGATGAACTCTCCGGCGCCCCCCATACCGCCCATACCCTCAATCCCGCGCCGCTGCTGCACGTGGGACGCCGCCACCTGACCCTGCGCGACGGTCGGCTGTGCGATCTGGCGCCCACCATCCTGACCCTCATGGATCTGCCGATTCCGGCGGAGATGGAAGGGGAGTCTTTGGCGAGCGGTCTGTCGGATGGGAACTCCTCCCGTTGATCGGGCGGGCTCTCATGGTGTCGGGGGTGCTGTTCGGCCTGGTGACGATCGGATTCGGGCTCGCGGAAGGGGCCAGCGAGATCGACAATCAGGAGCACGTCACCTTGGAGCGGGGACGCATGCAGCTCAATCGCACGGTGCGGGAGCTGGTGCGGGAGCAGCAGGCCCTGGGACAGGCCAAAGGGGAGACTCTCACCCTGTTGGGAGAGCTGGAACAGTTGGATCGCTCCTTGTCCGAGGGGGAGCGGCGTCAGGCGGAGCTGTTGTCGCGTCAGGGGGAGGCGTTGCGGCTGCAACCGGAGCTGGAAGCCCGCATCCGCACCAATCGGGAGCAGTTGACCAAACAGCGGGAACGGTTGGCGCGTCATCTGCGTTTGATGTACATGCTCGGGGAGCGGGGATTCGCCCGCACGGTCTTTTCTCAGAAGAGCATGGACATGGGACGCCGTGGAGTGCTCTATTACAGTCGTCTGGTGAAGGCCCGCAATCAGGAGTTCATCGATTTTCGCATCGCCACCGCCCGGCTGCGCAACGATATGGCCAAAAGCAAGGAGCTGGCCGAAACCCTCGACAGCCTGACCGCCAATCTCACCGAAGAGCAGAAGATCCGACAACTGGAACGGGCCCGCCGGGCCGATCTGCTGAAACGGGCCCGGGAGGAGGAGCAGCTGCATCAGCGCAAGGTGGTGGAGCTGACTCAGGCCAAGACCCATCTGGCGGCCTTTCTGGAACGGTTGAGCGGCTATCTGGATCTGGATCCCGGCGACGATACCGGAACGGCGGGCGGTTCCGGGGAGGAGGACGCCTCCGGAGCCCGGATCCGGGAGCGGCGGGGTCAACTGCCCAATCCGGTGCCGGGCAAGTGGGAAAAGCGTCCTCCGGGACTCTTCTACCGGGTGGCGGCCAACACGCCGGTGATGGCGATCCACGCGGGCGAGGTGGTCTACGCCGACTGGTTTCGGGGGTATGGTCTGCTGTTGATTCTCAA
>JADGBU010000032.1:0-1450 GCA_015231295.1 Magnetococcales bacterium
AGTCGCCGGAGGCGGTGGGGCGATCTCCACGGTGGGCGCGCCGGGGGTCGGGGCCAGGGTTGGGGGGGCTTTGGTTTCCGGCGGGGGAATCATGTCGATGCGTTCGTTGAGACGCTTGTTCTCGTGACGCACCTCTTCCACCGAGCCCTGAAGCGTGCCCAGTTGATTTTCCATCATCGCGAGGCGGTTGTTGATATCCGCCAGCACCGCGCGTTGGTTTTGATCCGTCTGGTCCATGCGGTCGGCGAGATCGCCGACACGCTGGGCCCATTCGGGAAGGTTTTTGCGCGCTTTCGCGGCGGCTTCAGCCGTTCGTGGCGGTTCGCCGTCGGAGCCGTCGGGAGGCGGGGCACCGGTGCCCCCGCAACCCGCCAGCAACGAAAGGGTGCCACAAAACATCAGAACGCGCGCTCGGGATGCGAGCGCAACACGTCGATCAGACAACGCGATGCGCATGGTCGTCAAAAAACCTTGTCAGGAGTGCTTGGATAAATCCTTTACGGAACGATTTCGGCGCGGCGATTCTTGCCCCAGGCCGCTTCGTTGTGTCCGTTGACCAAAGGACGCTCTTTGCCATAGCTGACCGTCTTGATGCGCGAGCCATCCACGCCTTGGGAGATCAGGTACTGCTTGGCGGCATCGGCGCGCTTCTGGCCGAGGGCGAGGTTGTATTCGCGGGTGCCGCGCTCGTCGCAGTGACCTTCGACCGTCACGCTGCGCTTGCCGATCCAGCGGGCATTCTGAGCCAGCACATCCGCCGCGCGCGCATCGATGATCGAGGAGTTGAGATCGAAATAGACCCGATGTTCCACATCGCCGCCCGCAGCACCGCCACGACCCGAAGGATCGTTGGGGTTGCGACCGTCGAGGTAGGCCGACGAGCCGTCGTGACGACCCAGGGCGCGACCATCTTCGCCGACACCGGCCTGGCCGCCGGCTTGACCGGAATCCGGAGAGTCGCCGGGGACTGCGCCGCATCCGGCCAGAAGGCCCAAAGAGAGCAGGGAGACGGCAAGCAGATGAGAACGTTTTGTGATCATGATTCTGGAATCCTCGTAATTTTGCAGCAGGGTTTGGGTACGCGGTCCAACGCCGCGTCCGCTCGGTTGATCGAATCCGAAACGGGAATGGTCACCGGTTTTCGGTCGATTGGGTATGCCGAATGATCGATACAGATTGCGATAATCCGGCAAGCTCGGGTCATTTGTAAACGAAAAAAATGGGGCATGACCCAAACAAAACGATAAAGCAACTTTCAGGCCAAAAACAGCGTCATTTGATCAACGGTGACCACGAAGGGTCCGAGGCCCGGATATCCGGATCCATGGGGACGATGCGTTCGTTCTGGCCGGTGAGATCGATGGTATAGAGTTTCGACCCTTTGCCCTGGACCTCGCGGGTGAAGGCGATGACCCGTCCATTGGGGGCCCAGGCCGGGGATTCGTCCATC
>JADGBU010000032.1:1460-25560 GCA_015231295.1 Magnetococcales bacterium
GGGCCCGTTCCTGGTTGCCTTGCGGGTTGATCACCGAAATGCCGAATCCGCCGCCACCTCCCTTCACGAAGGCGATCAGATCGCCTCGGGGAGACCAGGAGGGGGCCGCGTTGTAGTTGCCCCCGAAGGTGATGCGGGTCTGATTGGAGCCGTCGGCGTTCATGGTGTAGATCTGCGGTGAGCCGCCCCGGTCGGAGTTGAAGACGATGCGGCGTCCATCCGGCGACCAGGAGGGGGAGGTGTCGATGCCGGGATTCTGGGTGAGACGGGTCAGAGCCCCCGAACCCAGATCTTTCACATAGATTTCCGCGTTGCCATCCTTGTTGAGGGTCATGGCCATGCGGCTGCCATCCGGCGACCAGGAGGGGGCACTGTTGAGGCCGGGATAGTCCCCTTCCAGAAATTTCTTGCCGGTGTAGAGCTCCCAGCGATAGATGCGCGGCTCCCCGGAGACGTAGGAGATGAAAAAGAGATGTTCCCCGGTGGGCGAGAAGCGGGGCGTGAGCACCAGGGAGCGGCCTTCGGTCAGATCGGTGCGGTTGAGGCCATCCTGATCCATCATCGAGAGCCATTTCTTGTCGCCCCGTTCCGCCACGAAGACGATCCGGGAGGTGAAATAACCGCTTTCGCCGGTGAGGCGTGAATAGATTTCATCGGCGATGCGGTGGGCCACCAGATGCCAATCCTGTTTCGGCGCGCTGAAACGCTGTCCCTTGCCGACCGGAATCCCCTTGAACACGTCGTGCAGAAAGAAATCCGCATGCACCGTGCCGCCGGCATCGGTCACGGCACTGGAAACCAACGCCTCCGCCCCGGAAAGACGCCAATCCCGAAAGTTGGGACCATCCTTCCACAACGAGGCCGGTTCCTGCAAAAAGCCTTTGCGATCGAGAATCTGAAACAAACCGGAACGCTCCAGATCGGCGGCCACCACATCGGCGATGCGATTGCCCATCGCGCCCGCCGGATTGGGCGAGCCGTCCGGATTGATGTCCAGAAATTTGGGAATGGCGATGGGCAGAGGCTGAAGCCCGCCCTTTTCGACGAGAATCTGCACGCCTCCATGGGCCGTGCCCATGGACAGAAGCAGACAGAACATCAGACCTGAGAAGATCCGGGCCATTCGGGTCGGCGGGAGTCGCAGCGCGGAGTGGTTCATTGGATTGACGCATCCGTGATAGGTTTTTTCGTTTAATGAAAGAGAAGAGATCAGCATAACACACTCTTGCCGCTTGCCCAACCCTCTTTGACGCCCCGAACCGGTTTTTTGGCATCGGCTCCGAAACACATCCGGTTCGATTCTTGTCTGTAAGCGAGCAATTGCAATCCGAGGAGTTGGTGCGATCGGTATGGATGATTTTTTTTACATGTACGTCAGTATTCTATATATCTATATAATTTTTATTGATTTTATATCGAACAAGAGAGAAAGATGAAATTTTCCTGTTGCATTTTTCAACAGCCGGGCGCAGTCTATTAGAGTATCATGGCAATCTGATGTTGCCGGATGTTCGCCATACACTCGAATCGATAAAGAGCCATCACATGACACGCTGGATGAAAAGATCGTGGTTCTGGGGTCTGTTTCTCGTGCTGGTGCTCGTGGCCGGGGAGGGGTGGAGCGCGGAAAGCGCGGTCGCGTCCACCGTCACGCCCTGGTGGGTCTGGGCTGCGGCACTGTTCGTCACCACCTTTTTTCTGGGCATCGTCGCCGTGCTCGGGGGGGTGGGGGGCGGCGTGCTGTTCGTGCCGATCGTGGGCGGATTCTTCTTTCCCTTTCACCTCGATTTCGTCCGGGGCGCCGGATTGATGGTGGCGTTGGCCGGAGCCCTCGCCGCCGGTCCCGGATTGCTCAAAAGTGGCATGGCGAATCTGCGTCTGGCCATGCCCCTGGCCTTGATCGCTTCCGCTTCGGCCATCGTCGGGGCCATGATGGGTCTGGCGTTGCCGACCAATGTGGTCCAAACCGCTTTGGGCGTGACCATCCTGGGAATCGTGGCCTTGATGTGGAGCGCCAAAAAATCCGAACGACCCGAAGTGCCCAAGGCCGATGCCCTGTCCAGTGCGCTGGGCATCCATGGCGTCTTTCTCGACGCGGCCCGCAATCAGGAAATCGATTGGAAGGTCCATCGCACCCCCACGGGATTGTTGATGTTCGTGGTGATCGGTATCATGGCGGGCATGTTCGGACTGGGGGCCGGTTGGGCCAATGTGCCGGTGCTCAATCTCCTGATGGGCGCGCCGCTCAAGGTCTCCGTGGCCACCAGCAAGTTCATGCTCTCCATCGTCGATACCTCGGCGGCCTGGGTCTATCTCAACAAGGGGGCGGTGCTGGCGTTGGTGTCGGTGCCCTCCATTTTAGGCATCATGCTCGGATCGCTGGTGGGCGTGCGACTGCTGCGGCGCGCCAACGCCTCGGTGGTGCGCAAGGTGGTGATCGGAATGCTGCTGCTGGCCGGATCCCGCGCCTTGATGAAAGGTCTCGGCTTCTGAAGTGGTGAAAACCCTGGGGGATGAATCCCCCAGACCCCCTCTTTGTTTTTAATGGTATGGCTTCTTCCGGGTGGGGATTTTGTATGGCCGACTATCAATATGATCCCAAGTACGCCTCCGAAGAGCAGATGGCTTATGCCGCCCTGCTCGATATCGGCTGGAAAATCGGTTTCTTGCTCATGGTGATCTTCTTCGGATTGTATGTCTTCGGCGTGATGCCTCCCCATGTCTCCATGGATGAACTGGCCCAATACTGGGTGTTGCCAGCCGATCAATATCTCAAGGCGGTGAATGGTCCGACCGGTTGGGGCTGGATGGCACTGATCCATCGGGGGGATTATCTCAACTATATCGGCATCGCCATTCTGTCCGGAGTCACCGTGATCTGTTATGCTCGCGTACTGCCTTTGTTCTACCGCAAAGGGGACAAGGTTTATACCGCCATCATGGTCGCGGAAATTCTGGTGCTGGTGCTGGCCGCTTCCGGCATTCTGGGCGGCGGAGCCCATTGATCGGTCCGATTCCAAACGAGGATGCAACCATGAGCGAAACGCGTCAACTGCTGCCAACCGGTCGGTTTTCCAACATTCTCCTGGCGACCGAATGCTCCGAATTCTCCCGCAGCGCAGAAGAGTTGGCCGCCTCCCTGGCGATGCTCTTCTCCGGTCAGGTGACGGCCCTGCATATGCTGTTCTCCAACCCCGAATATGAAGCCATCGCCCCGGAACAGTCGAAAAAACAAGAAATCGCCGCTCTCCAGGCCACCAACCGGGTCAAACAGTGGATGGTCGATCAGGGCGTGCCCTGCGAGGTGGAGATCCGACGTGGCGTCCATCCCCATCAGGAGATCATCGACGCGGCGGTGGAGTTCGACTCGGATCTGGTGGTGATGGGACGGCGGGGACGGCGAGGACTGGCGCGCTGGATGGTCGGCGATGCCACGGCCCGGGTGGTGGCTCAGGCTCCCTGCAAGGTGCTGGTGGTGCCCAGAGGCTCCATGATGTGGCGATCCTCCATTCTGCTGACCACCGATGGCTCCCGATACAGCGAACGGGCCGGCGTGGTGGCCACCATCCTGGCGGCCAAGTCGAAATTGCCGCTGCGGGTGGTTTCGGTGGTCGAGAACAAGGGGAACGCCTCCCGCATGAAACTGGCCACCGAAGCGGTCGCACGGGTGCTGGAACATGCCCGTGGCATGGGCGTGGAGGTGTCGGGCGAAGTGTTGGAAGGACATCCCCCGGTGGATGTGATCGCCCGTGAAGTCTCCCAGTGTGGGGCCGATCTGGTGGTCGGTGGCAGCCATGGACGCACCGGCATCGAGCGGGTGTTCCTGGGCAGCGTCATGGAACGGTTGATCGGACGGGTCTCCTGTCCGGTGTTGGCCATCAAGGGGGGTTGATCACCTCTATCATTGCGGGTCCAGGGGGATCATCCCCCTGGTGGGGTCCAGGGGCGACGCCCCTGGGACGTTGCGAGAATTCAAGGTCCGCTCTCCTCACCGGCGACCAGCTTGAGTCGCTTGAGCTTGCGCCATAACGATACCCGATCGATTCCCAGAATCGACGCCGCCAAAGTCTGATTACCTCCCGTCTCGCCCAGCACCCATTGAATATAATCCGCTTCCAACTCTTCCAGAGTCGGCGAGCCCCCCGGACGCTTGCGAAAGGCGCGAATCACCCCCAAACGCAACGTATCGGGCCAGTGGGCCGGCGTGATCTCCACGCCGTCGCTCAACGCCACGGCCCGTTCGACGATATTCTCCAACTCCCGGATGTTTCCAGGAAAATCATACTCCCGCAACAGGGCCATGGCCTCGGGCGAAATGCGTTCCACCGGACGCTCCATGCGTCCGGCACCCCGCTTGAGAAAATGATGGGCCAACAACTCGATATCCCCCCGTCTCTCCTTGAGGGGCGGCACCGACAAGGTGATCACGTTCAGCCGGAAATAGAGATCCTGCCGAAACCGCCCCTGCGCCACCGCCTCGGTCAGATCCCGATTGGTGGCGGCGATGAAACGCGCATCGATCGGGATCGGACGGGTTCCCCCCACCCGGACGATCTCCCGCTCCTGAATCGCCCGTAACAGCTTGACCTGCATCGAGAGACTCATCTCCGTCACCTCGTCGAGAAAGAGCGTGCCTCCGGTCGCGGCTTCCATCAATCCTTCCCGCGCGCTCACCGCTCCGGTGAAGGCGCCCTTTTCATGGCCGAACAGCTCTCCGGCCAGCAACTCTTCGGTGAAAACCCCGCAGTTGACCGCCACGAACGGTCCTTCCGGTCGTCCGCCATGGGCGTGCAGATCCCGTGCGAACAACTCCTTGCCGACGCCGCTTTCCCCGGTGATCAGAATGTTGCAGCCGGTGGGGGCCACCTGACGCGCGGTTTCGAGCAGTCGCATCATGCCCGGATCCCGGGTGATGATCGGTCCCTTGGGAGCCCGCAGGCCGCGCAGACGGGCCTTGAGTTCACGATTTTCCCGTTTCAGGAACACCTTCTGCATCGCCTCCCGCACCACCTTGCGGGCTTCGTCCAGACGGTAGGGCTTGGCCAGATAAAAAAACGCTCCGGCCCGCATCGCCTCCACCGCCGACTCCAGGGTGGCGAAGCCGGTGATCAGGATCACCTCGGAGTCGGGATGACGACTCTTGCAGCCACTCAAGACCGCCATGCCATCGGCCCCCTCCATGCGCAGATCGGTCAGCACCACCTCGAACGGGGTTTTATCGAGCAGCTCCAACGCTTTGGTTCCGTTTTCCGCCGTGGTGACGCGATACCCCTCCTTGCGCATCACGTGGGCCAGATTGCGTACCGCGATCGTTTCGTCATCGACGATCAACACGCCCCCCTGATCACTCATGCCCCTCTCCCGTCAACATTGGCAACCGTATCACAAACCGACTCCCCTCTCCCGGACGACTCTCCACCGTCAGACACCCTTCATGCTCTTCGATCACCTCGTGTACCACCGCCAATCCCAACCCAGACCCCTGACCCACCGGCTTGGTGGTGAAAAAAGGATCGAAAATGCGTCCCAGATGGGCCTCGTCGATGCCGGTTCCGCTATCCGACACCTCGATATCGCACCAGGGCGCGGGACAGCGACATCCGGCAAAGGGGCCGGAGCCCTCGGTCGTCTCCTCGTCCGGCCTCAGCACCCGGATCCGGACCACTCCCGCCTCGGGGATGGCGTCGATGGCATTTTTCAGCAGGTTGATGAACGCCTGATGCAACCGGCGGCGGTCGCCTAGGATCAGGATCGTTTCCGGCACCTCCCGGAGCACCTGAATGCGGGCCGGGATCTGTCCTTTGCTGAAGCGTACCGCCTCTTCGACGGTGGCGGCCAGCCTGACCGGAGCCCGCTGAAAGGCCCGATCCCGCGCCAGATCGAGCAGGGTGCGGACGATATCCCGGGCCCGTTTGGTCTGTTCATCGATCTGCGTCACCAGCTCTTTCTGGAAGCGGGGATCGGGATGGTTCAGCTCTTCGGCCAGGATCTGACACGAGGTGGAGATGTTGGACAAGGGATTGTTCAACTCGTGGGCGACCCCGGATAACAGCGTGCCCAGGGAGGCGAGTTTTTCCGAACGCAGCAGATGTCGCTGACGCTGACGCAGCTCCTTGAGCACCAGATTGAAGGCACTGGTCAACGAGACGATCTCCCGATCCATGGAGGGGATGTGAATCTGTTGAAATTGACCATCGGCGACCCCTTTCATCGACTCTTCGATGCGTCGCAACGGCAGGACGATCCGCTGTGACAGCGACCCTCCCAACAGCACGATCACCCCGATCACCACCACCATGGCGGCCAGCAGCAGCAGACGATGACGCTCCAGAGCCTGTCGAATGGCGAAACGTTCGTCGGCGGAGCGCTGTTCGGCGAACGTGACCAGCGCTTTGCCCAGGGTGCGGAGTCGGGTTTCGTCCAGTTCGGCGGCGGGGCGATCCGGGGCCGGCGGGGTGGTCAGTTGGGCATAGGCACGGATCCAGCCTTGGGCCTGTTCAATCGCATGCGGAGTCTGGGGCGTTTCCGGGGAATCCCGCTGCAGGGTCTGCGTGACCCGATCGACATATTCGCGGAGCTGCTCCAGGTCTTCTTGTTGATGATAGAGGAAAAAATTTTTCTCGAAGCGACGCATTTCCAGCACGTCGTTGAGCAGGGTGAAGATCTGTTCGCCGGCGTGGAGCCGCTGCGACAACAGACGCAGTTCCACCAGGGTGAAGAGGCTCAAGCCCAGGGCCAGGGTGCTGATGAGGGCGTATCCCAACATCACCTTGCGGCGCAGGGAGGTCTGAAACATGAGGTCGCTCCGGGGTGTTTGGGGTGAAGTGTTGCATTCTGCAAAAATCAATGGCAATTGGCAATGGCTGTTGCATGCTGGTCATCATTTTGAAACCAATGGCTTTTATCGGTGGATTGCAGCAGAGGGGCGTGATTCTGGAGCAGTTTTGTTGCGTTTTGCAATGGCGCGGATGGGAAAAATTGGGGGATTGTTTGATTAACATATTGATAAGTATATATTTTATCTTGTGGAACGAAGGATGCGATAGTGTTCTTGAAATCGTCTTTTCACGTCTGATCCCACGGGAGGGAGTCCGATCATGTTCATTGCCTTGTCTTCCCTGGAGCGTCACTGGCTGGCCGTCACCTTTGCCGAGGCGGGTGAGTTCGAGAGTGCCGTGACCCTGCTTGACTCCGGCACGCCGGTCGGGTCGGAGGGTGCGCCCCGAGCCCGGCCCGAGCTCCGGCTGGAGGCGGGAAACCGGCCCGGGATGATTCCCGTCCCATGATCCGCCATCCGGCCTCTCTGGAGCCGATGTTGTCGGCGACCGCCTTTGCCGAAGCCGGAGAGTTCGACATGGCGCGGGAGCTGGTGCGGGAGGTGCGCGACATTCTGCTGGTCTTGCGGGCCGGGGAGCCGCGACCGGGGGTTTTGACCACCGCCTGCTCGATGATGGAACGGTTGGATGCCGGGGTGGAGGTGTTGCTGGTCACGCCTCAGGAGGGAGCCTGTGCGAGTGTGACCCGTTTTCTGGAAGAGACCAGCCGTCAGGGGCGATCGGCCCGTTTGATTCACCGGCCCGGCATCACCTGGAAAACGGTGTTGTCGCATGCGCGTTCGGTTTCGGGGATCGTCTGCATTCTGATCGAGTCGCTGGAAAATTGGGGATTGCCCGGACAACCGGAGCGTCGTCGTCCTCCGTTGTGGAGTCGTTCGTTGCCGTGTCCCCTGGTGGTGGCCCTGCCGCCCGGGGCGTGACATGTCCCGAGTGTTTATGAATATCTGAAGAGCCTTTAAGGATCGATCGTGATGGTTTCCATGTCTCGTTTATTGCCGTTTCTCAACTGGTTTCCCATGGGACGCGCGTCGTTGCGCGCCGATCTGGTGGCCGGGATCACCGTGGCCCTGGTGCTGATTCCGCAATCGATGGCCTATGCCAATCTGGCGGGGCTGCCTGCCTATTATGGTCTGTACGCGGCTTTTCTGCCGGGGGCGGTGGCGGCGTTGTTCGGCTCCTCGCGGCAGTTGGCCACCGGACCGGTGGCGGTGGTGTCGCTGTTGACCGCTTCGGCTCTGATGCCTCTGGCCCAGCCGGGCAGTGACGCCTTCGTCTCGCTGGCCATTCTGATGTCGTTTCTGATCGGGGTGGTGCAGTTGACGCTCGGGGTGCTGCGTTTGGGGGTGGTGGTCAATTTTCTCTCCCATCCGGTGATTCTGGGTTTCACCAATGCGGCGGCGTTGATCATCGGGTTGTCGCAGTTGTCGAAAATTTTCGGCGTCAAGATGGGACGCAGCGAACATTTTCTTTACGATATCTGGGGGGTGTTGCAGCAGTGGCATGCGGTGCATTGGCCTTCGCTGCTGTTCGGGGTGGGCTCGTTCGTCGTGATGTGGGCGCTGAAAAAACGTCATCCGGCGTTGCCGAATGTGTTGATCGCCGTGGGGATGGCCACCGTCATCAGCTGGCTGGTGGGCTTCGAGGCCATGGGGGGCAAGGTGGTGGGACAGATTCCCCAAGGTTTGCCCTCCCTGACCCTGCCGACTCTGGAGCTGAGTCAGATCGGAGAGTTGTTGGGCACCGCGCTGATCATTTCGCTGGTCGGCTTCATGGAGGCGATCTCCATCGCCAAGGCGATGGCCGCCCGCACCCGTGACAGCATCGATCCCAATCAGGAGCTGATCGGGCAGGGATTGGGCAATCTGGTGGGCTCGTTCACCCTCTCCTATCCCACCTCCGGCTCTTTTTCCCGTTCGGCGGTCAATCTCGATGCCGGAGCCAAAAGCGGCATGGCTTCGGTGATCACCTCGGTGGTGGTGCTGATCGCGCTGCTGTTTCTCACGCCGTTGCTCTATCATCTTCCCGAGGCGGTGCTGGCCGCCGTGATCATGATGGCCGTGGTGGGGCTGATCAACGTTCACGCCATCCGACACGCCTGGCAGGCCAATCGTCACGACGGCGTGGCGGCGATGATCACCTTCTGCGCCTCGTTGGCCTTCGCGCCTCATCTCGACAAGGGAATCTTTCTCGGGGCGGCGGTGGCGATCGTGCTGTTTCTCTATCGCACCATGAGTCCACGGGTGGCTCTGCTCGGCTGTTTCCCGGATGGCACCTTGCGGGATGTGGCGTTTCATCCCCATCTGCCCACCGATCCGCACATCATCGTCATGCGTTTCGACGGTCAACTCTACTTCGCCAACGTCTCCTACTTCGAGGAGATGGTGCTGGATGCCGTGGCGGCCAAACCCCAGGCCCGTTTTCTGCTGCTGGTGGGAGACGGCATCAACCAGATCGATGCCTCGGGAGAGGAGGTGGTGCGGCATCTGGTGGAGCGGGTCGAAAAAAATGGCATGGTGATGGTCTTTTCCGGCCTCAAGCGGCAGATTCTCCAGGTGATGCACGCCACCGGACTCTTCGAGCTGGTGGGTGCCGAAAACATCTTCTCCACCGAACAGGCGGCCCTCAACAGCATCTACGATCGTCTGGGACGGGTGGAAAACCGGCCACTGCTGGTGGGGGCGGATTGTCCAGCATAAACCGTTGACAATCATCCGGCCTCGCGAGCACACTTTCACACCAATCCATTGAAAAAAAAGAGGGGGTCTGGGGGATTCATCCCCCAGGCCTTTGACCATCCCATTGCCAGTGCTCATCTCGCCATGAAGCCGTTACTGTTGTTACTTCTGCTGCCCGTGTTCGGAGCGGCCCTGATCGCCTTGTTGTCGGAGCGGTGGGCGCGTGGCATGGCGATTCTCTCCTCCCTGGTCACGCTGCTGATGGCGTTTTGGGTCACGGGGCAGTTCGCCCTGTGGCGCGAAGGGCCGCAACTGCTGGAAAAAACCTTGTGGCGTCCCCAATCCGGCAGCTATTTCGCTTTGGGGGTGGATGGTCTCTCCCTGCCGATGGTGCTGCTGGCGACGCTTTTGACTTTCGTGGCGATTCTCGCCTCGGGAGGGGTGGAGAAGCGGATCAAGCTCTATCATCTTCTTTTGCTGCTGCTGGAAACCGCCATGCTCGGGGTGTTCATGGCCCAGGACTGGTCGATCTTCTACTGGGAATTGACCCTGCTGCCCCTGTTTTTCCTGATCAACACCTTCGGCGGTCAACGACGCAATCAGGCCGCGCTCAACTTCGTGCTCTACACCATGGGGGGCTCGGTCTTCATGCTGATCGGGCTGCTGCTCGCCTATGACGCCTCCCAGTTTCACTCCTTTTTCATGAGCGAGATGGCCGCCGGATTGCGGGATGTGGCGCGGGAGCATCAGATTTTGATCTTTCTCGGCTTTTTGATCGGCTTCGGAGTCAAGATGCCGATCTTTCCCCTGCATGGCTGGCTTCCTTTGGCCCATGTGGAGGCTCCGAGTCCGGTGAGCATGCTGCTCTCCGGGGCGTTGCTGAAGATGGGCTCCTATGGTCTGATCCGGGCCGCCCTGATGCTGCCGGATGCGGTGGTGGCATTGCAGGGCTTTCTGGCGGCGTTGGCCTTTATCAATCTGATTCACGGCGGGGTGCTGGCCTGGCGACAGAGCGATCTGAAACGGATGGTCGCCTATTCGTCGGTCAGCCACATGGGGGTGGTGCTGTTGGGAATCGCCACCCTGAACCAGGACGGGATCACCGGGGCGATGTTCCAGATGGTCTCTCATGGTCTGACCGCCGCCATCATGTTTCTGATGATCGGCATGCTCTACGAGCGCACCCATACCCGTGATATTCGCGATTACGGTTCGTTGACCCATGTGGCACCCCGTCTGGCCTTTTTTGCGGCGTTGGCGTTCATGGCCTCGGTGGGGATTCCGGGGTCGGCGGGCTTCATCGCCGAGCTGCACGTGATGATCGCCACCCTGGATCGCTGGGGCTGGCCGGCGGCGGGCATGAGCATCGCCATGCTGGTGAGCGCGGCCTATGCGGTGCGCACCACGGGTTGTCTCTGCACCGGCCCGGAGCGGAGCGCGCTCGGCGAGCTGGCCCCGATGCGGCGCATGGAGTTGACCGCCGCCGGATTGCTGGCGATTTCCATCGTGGCGCTGGGGCTGGTGCCCGCGCCTTTGTTGGCGTTGATGCAGGCCTCTTTGGTGCGTTTCGGCGATCTGTTCGCCGGTCGGCTGTGATCCGGGAGCCGTTCTTATGAGTCATGACACCCCTGTGCACGCCGCGCCGCCGAGTCGTCAGGCGCGGATCCGGGCCGCTTTGCACCATCTGGAACATCTGGTGCCCGGACAGGCCTCGATTACCGATTTTGTCCATCACAACACGCTGCATGGTTTTCAGCATCTGCCGTTTCCCCAGGCGTTGGCCGAGGCGCGCCGCTGGAGCGGCATTTACGGCTATTGGCCGTCGGAGCGGTTTCGCGCTCTGGTGGCGGAGGGACGCATCGACCGGGAGGATCTGTGGGCGGTGATCGCCGACGATGCCGCGTTGCGGGCGGATCAGCCGGTGGGCGCGACCACCCGGGGCACCCTGATCGGTTTGAAACTGCTCCACGACATCGGCCCGATCTCGCCTCGGCAGCTGGCCTGGGAGATCGAGGAGCGGGAGGCGTTGAGCCGGGTTCGGGCCGGGGTGGATGAGACGATGGCGGCTCGCGTGGTGGCGTCCGATCCGGCGCGCGGGGTGGAGGAGCTGTGGCGCGCCTGTCTGGAACGGTTCGGCTTGAGCCATCACGACTGGTTTCGCGAGGAGCGGCTCGATCTGGCCAGCGAGGAGGAGCACCCGTTCGCCGGAGAGGCGGAAAGCGGCGAGGATCCGGAAGCCCAACAGCGGGTGATCTCCGCGATTCGCGCCGAGGCGGGGCGGATGTGGCTGGCGTTGTCCGGTCGGGTGGGGGGGGAGCTGACCTTTCGGGGGCTGCTGCTGCAGGTGACGGGAGAGGATCTGCTGGAGCGGATTCGACCCTATTTGCTGCGTTTTCTGTCGGCCTTTCTGGATCTGGGGATGGCGGTGTGGCCGTTGCCGGAGCGGAGCGCGGGATTCTATCGGGCCTGGAAGGGACGGGCCGCCCGGGAGATGTGGCAGGTGCTGGAGGAGATGCCCGACTGGCGGGAGCAACTGGCGGAACTGCCGGACGATGCCCAGGAGGCGATCGAATTTTGTCTGGTCCGGCTCGGCTTGCCGGAGGATCGGTGGGAGGGGTATCTGGAGCGGCTCGCGTTGGAGCTGCCCGGCTGGTCGGGGATGGTGGTGTGGCGGGAGCAGCGTCCGGGATACGGGGGCAGCGAGGCCCGTGTGACGCTGATCGACTATCTGGCGGTGCGTCTGGTGCTGGAGCGGTTGTTCGCCATGCGGCTTTGTCGCGCCTTGTGGCATCTGGATCCTTCGCTGGAGGCGTTGGGCTGGCATTTTCACCGGTTTCGCGGGGAGTTCTACGCCCGTCAGCGGTTGTTTTCCGGGGAGTTGCCGGAGTTTCTGGCCACCCGCGCCACCCGTCTGATCCATCGCGGGCACGACGACCCGGAGTTGGGCGCGGAGTGGCGCAAGCTGGCCTTTTTGATCTGGAATCAGACCGGAGGCGGTGGATCTCAAGGGCATGGGGCGAGCGGTCGGGTTTGGCCGTTGTTCGTGCTGGCCCAGCATCTGGGCGCGGATGCGGCCACGGTGCGCCGTTGGTCGCCGGAGGTGGCGGAGGCGATGTTGTCGGTGTTGGAGTCCATCGACGACGAACAGGCGGGATATCTCTGGCTCCGGGCCTACGAGCGGCATTATCGCGAAGAGATTTTCGCCGCCCTGGTGGCCAATCACGGGCGCGGGGCGTGGGCGTGTCGGGAGGGTCGGCCTTCCGCTCAGGTGATCTTCTGCATGGATGACCGGGAGGAGGGGATCCGCCGTCATCTGGAAGAGGAGGATCCCTCGATCGAAACGTTGGGCGCGGCGGGATTTTTCGGGGTGCCGGTGCGCTGGCTCGGTCTGGACGATGAGAGCCCGTCGGCCTTGTGTCCGGTGGTGGTGACGCCGGCCCATGAGGTACACGAAAAGCCCCGCGCCGGAGCGGATCAGGCGTTGCGGCGGCATCGTCGCTGGTGGCGCTGGCGCACCTTCTGGAACCGGATGACCATCCGGGAGAGCCATCGGGGATTGCTGCTGCCCTGGGTGCTGCCGGTGCTGCTGCTGCCCTGGATCTGGCTGTCGCTGCTGGCCAGGGCCTGGATGCCCGGTCCCTGGAATCGGCTGTTGGAACGGGTGCGGCGGTGGTTCGATCGGGAGGTGCCCACCGATGTCACCTTGCAGGCGGCGGAACCGGCCCCCCCGGCCTGCGGCGCGCATCCTCGCATCGGTTTCACCCGCGCGGAGCGGGTGGAGCGGGTGGCGGGCTTTCTGCGCACCATCGGCCTGACCGATGGCTTCGCACCCCTGGTGGTGATTCTGGGACACGGGGGGAGCAGTCAGAACAATCCCCATCTGGCGGCTTACGATTGCGGGGCGTGCAGTGGTCGTCACGGCGGGCCCAACGCCCGGCTGTTCGCCGCCATGGCCAACGATCCGCAGGTGCGGGAAGGGTTGCGGAGTCTGTCAATCGACATTCCCGACGACTGCTGGTTTCTGGGCGGCGAGCACGACACCGGCAGCGAGGCGTTGACCTGGTTCGATCGGCACCTTCTGCCGCCGGGAGCGGTGCCGGCCCTGGAACGGCTGCTGGAAAAACTCGATCGGGCCCGGCTCGGCTCGGCCCACGAACGGACCCGCAGACTCGCTTCCGCCCCGCACGGTCCCTCGACCGAACGGGCTCTGGCCCACATGCGCCGACGGGGTGTGGATTACAGTCAGGCCAGACCGGAACTGGGTCACGCCACCAACGCCGTGGCCCTGATCGGTCGGCGATCCGTGAGCCGTGGTGCCTTTTTCGACCGGCGCATGTTTCTCATCTCCTATGATCCGACCCGCGACCCGGATGGAACCATCGTGGAGTCAATTCTTTTGGCCGCCGGACCGGTGGGCGCGGGGATCAGTCTGGAGTACTATTTTTCCAGTGTGGATAACGAACGTTTCGGCTGTGGCACCAAGGTGGCGCACAATCTCACCGGCTTGTTCGGGGTGATGGATGGGGCCGCTTCGGATCTGCGGACCGGTCTGCCCCGTCAGATGATCGAAATTCACGAGCCGATGCGTCTGCTGGTGGTGGTGGAGCAGACCCCGGAAATGCTCACCGCGATCTATCATCGTCAGGAGCCGATCCGGGAGCTGGTGGGGAATGGCTGGATCGAGTTGGCCGCCATCGATCCGGAGTCGGGGCGGGTGGATCATTTTTCTCCGGAGACGGGATGGCGGCGTTGGGAGGGCTCCACGGCAGGGGTGCCCACGGTCGCCCGTTCGGCGGACTGGTACGCGGGCCATTCCGGCCCCCGGCCTCCGGCCCTTATCGCCTTGAAGGAGGCGCGCTCCCATGACCTGGCGTGACGGATCGCTGTTGTTGCTGCTGATGCTGCCCTGGCTGGCGGCGTTGTGGATCGGCGCGGGCCTGCTGACTGGCCGTCGTCAGGGGGAGGCGTGGGAACGGAGCACGGCCCGGATCGCCTTGTGGGCGGTGGGTCTTTCCTGGGTCGGGGTGTTGGGAGTCGATGTCTGGGCGTGGTGGGTCGGAATGCCGGGACATCGGGTGCTGGCCACCTGGTTCGAGAGCGGTTCGGTCACGGTGACGATCAGTCTGTTGCTGGACGCGCCGGCTCTGGTCATGGCCACCCTGGCGGGTGCCGGATCCTGGGTGACGCTGCGCTTTTCGGTGGACTACATGCATCGGGAAGCGGGCTTTCATCGATTTTTTGCCGTGTTGTGCCTGTTTGCCGGGGGGATGCTCTGGATTGCCGTGGCGGGCAATGTGCTCTTGACCTTCGTGGGTTGGGAGGTGGCCGGACTCTCCTCCTATCTGCTGATCTCCTATGCCCGGGAGCGGGCCGTCGCCGCCGAAAACGCCACCCGCGCCTTTGTCACCAACCGGTTCGGGGATGCGGGTCTGCTGTTCAGCATGGCCATGGCGTTGACCGGGGTCGGCACGCTCGAATGGCCGCCTCTGTTTCAGAGCCTCGCCCTCCCGAGAAATCCACCGGTTCCGCTGCTGGTTCTCGGTTTGATGATCGCGGCCTTGGCCAAATCGGCCCAGGTTCCTTTTTTCGCCTGGATCTCCCGTGCCCTGGAGGGACCGACCCCATCGAGCGCGGTGTTCTACGGTGCCTTGATGGCGCATGCCGGAGCCTTTCTGATGATCCGGATCGAGCCTTTGTTGTGGCGCACGCCGTTTTTGATGGGCCTTTTGCTGCTGTTCGGTCTGTTGACGGCGGTGCTGGCGGCGGCCATCGCGCGGGTGCAGACCGATGTGAAGAGTGCTCTGATTTTTTCGACTCAGGCCCAGCTTGGGTTGATCTTTTTCGAATGCGGAGCCGGACAGTTCGAGTTGGCCCTGTGGCATCTGAGTGCGCATGCCTCGTGGCGTCTGTATCAATTTTTGCTGGCCCCGTCCTATCTGCATCTGGGGGGGATGGCGATGCGTCCGGTGCCCGGCTGGCTGGCCCGCAGCCATACCCTGTATGATCTGGTGCTGCATCGCGGCTGGTTCGATGCCGTCACCGACGCCCTGATGACCCGTCCCACCCTGGCGTTGGCGCGGGATGCCCGTCTGTTCGAGGAGGTGGTGGTCAATCGGGTCGCCGGTCGCCCGATGCGGGAGAGCGTGCTGGCCAGCCGCGCCGAATGGGATGATCCCGAGGCCTTGCTCGCGCCGCAAGTCGCCACCGTGACCCAGGGACGCGGCCTGTTCGGTCGGTTGCTGGAAGGGGTGGCCCGCTACCTCCACTGGTTCGAGGAGCGTCTGGTGCTCAACAGCAGCGGAGATGGACTGCTGAAGGCCGTGGCCTTTCTGGGGGACTATCTGGAGCGGATCGAGGCCTCACTCGGGCAGCCCAGGTATCTGATCTTGTTGATCGTCCTGACTTTTCTGGTGATCTTGTAGGGTGTCTTCCATGGTTGTGGATTCGTTCCTGCTCGGATGGTTGCAGCTCGTGCCGGTGATCGGGGCGGTGGTTTTGCTGTTCGTGCACCGCGAGGGCGCGGCCTGGCTGATCGCCCTCGGTTGCGTCGGAATCGAAATGGCTCTGGCGTGGCGACTGCTTCTGCTCTTCGATACCACCCGCTCCGGCTGGCAGTGGTACAGCCGGGTGCCGGTCAACGACTGGCTGGTTCAGGTGTCGGGGGCGGATGGCATCACGGTCTTTTTTGTGCTGCTGACCGCGTTTCTCTCGCTGCTGGTGCTGTTCTACGGCGGGCGGGTGCGTCGTTTTCAGCCACTGCCCCGTTTTTTCGCGGTGGTGCTCGCCTGCGAGGGGGCGTTGATGGGGCAGTTCGCCGCCCTGGATCTGCTGTGGTTCGTGCTCATGGCCACGATTCATACTCTGTGCATCGGTTTTCTGTTCATCACCTGGTCCCTCTCCTCCGATGAACGCATCGCCATTCATCGCTATTTTCAGTACATGGGCACCAGCCTGCTGCTGCTGTTCGCCGCTACCCTGATGCTCGGCTGGAATCACGCCGAACAGAGTGGCAACTGGTCTTTCGATCTGCTCCAGGTGGCCGGCGATGACCGCTCCCCCTATCTGCAGGGGGTGATCTTCTATCTGCTGTTCTATGGATTGGCCATCCGTGTTCCGCTCTTTCCGCTCCATGGCTGGCTCCCCCAGGTGATGGAACATGGCACCGTGGCCTCGGCCATGGTGCTGCTCCTCGGCCTGAAAACCGGCATCTACGGCATGCTGCGCTTTCTGATTCCGCTCTTTCCGGATGCGGTGTGGCAGTGGCGGGAGTATGTCATCGTCATCGCGACCCTCGGCATTTTCTACAGCGCGCTGCTGGCTCTGGTCCAGAAAAATCTCCGCAAACTGCTCGCCTATGCGGTGGTCAGCCATACCGGAATCCTGGTGATCGGACTCTTCAGTCTCCATCCTCATGCCTTTCAGGGGAGCGTGATGCTCACCGGCTCCTTCGGGCTGGCCATCTCCACCTTGATGTTAATGGCGGGAATCGTCCATCAGCGCACCCGAACCATGGCCATGGAACGGCTCGGCGGACTCTCCACCCCGTTGCCCCTGGTGAGCGTCGCCTTTCTGGTGGCGGGACTGTCGGTGGTCGGCATGCCGGGAACCCCCGGCTTCGATGCGGTCCATCTGCTCCTGGAAGCCGCCATCGATCGTTTCGGCGCGCTGGTCACGGTGCTGGCCGCCCTCGGCAACGTGGCTGCGGCCGCCTGTCTGCTGTGGGCCTTTCAGCGGGCCTTTCTGGCCGCGCCGCTCTTCGTCAATCCCCAGAGCCCCCCTCTGGCCCGCGCCACCCGTACCGAAACCGGATTGGCCCTCCTGTTGATCGCGGTGCAACTGGCCTTCGGCTTTCACACCGATCCCTGGCTCGGACTGGTCAAAAAGGCCTCCCACACCCTGGCCGAACCCTATATGGAACGGGGAGAACGGCCATGACGCTCCACGAGTTGCCGCTGCTTTCCGGACTGATCGCGCTGCCCGCCCTCGGTGCCCTGCTGGCGTGGCAGATGCCCAGTGCCCGTCTCGCCCGCGCGGTCGCGCTCGGGGTCGGCGGTGTTGAACTGATGTTGTCGCTGCTGGTGCTCACGCGGATCGATTTTGCCGCGCCGGGCTTTCAACTGGTGGAACGGCATGCCTGGATTCCAACCTTGCGGATCGATTATCTGGTCGGGGTCGATGGGCTTTCGGCCCTGTTTCTGCCTGCCAGCGCGTTGCTCTTTCTGGCCACCTTCGTGGCCACCTGGAATCTGACCAATCGGGTGATGCCCCGTTTTTTCTTCGCGTTGATGCTGCTGCTCGAAAGCGTGACCATCGGCATTTTCTGCGCCCTGGATACGATCCTGTTTTTCCTGTTTTGGGAATTGACCCTGATTCCGCTCCATTTTCTGATCGCCTTGTGGGGCATCGGTCCCAACCGGCGTCATGCGGCGGTCAAATATACCCTGTTCATGCTGGCGGGGGGGGCCGCGCTGCTGATGGGCCTGTTGCTGGTCGCCCTGGCGCGTCCCGAAGGGCATCCCTTCGATCTGATTCAACAGTTGCAAAGCCCGCTGCCCCGATCCGCGCAGTGGCCGATCTTCTTTTTGCTGCTGTTCGGCTTTGGGGTCAAGATTCCCATCGTGCCGCTGCATGTCTGGTTGCCGATCGTGGCCATGGAAGGACCGGTGGCCGTGTCGGCCATCATGACCGGCTTGAAGTTGGGTGCCTATGGCCTGTTGCGTCTGCTGCTGCCTTTGACCGCCGACGTGGCGCGGGAACTCCACTGGTTGCTGGCCGGAATCGCGGTGATCTCGATCGTCTATGGCGCGCTTTCGGCGATGGCGCAGAGCAATCTGCGACGCCTGCTGGCCTTTTCCAGCATCAGCCATGTGGGTTTGGTGGTGCTTGGACTCTCCACCTTCACCGTGCAGGGGGTGCAGGGGGCGGTGATCCAGTTGCTGAACTTTTCGCTGGTATCCGGGGGACTGTTCTTGTTGACCGGTTTTCTGCATCAGCGAATCGGCTCCACCGATTTGATCCATCTGGGGGGGGTGGCCAAGGCGATGCCGGTGGCGGCGGGCGTATTCCTGTTTCTGGGGCTGGCCGGGATGGGCATGCCGTTGACCTCCGGATTTCCGGGCGAGTGGTTATTGGTGACGAGTGCGTTGCGTCATCATGTGGGATCCGGGTTGGCGGCGTTGGGCGGGGTGATTCTGGGCGCGGCTTATGTGCTTGGATTTTATCGCAAAGCCTTCCTGGGGCCCCTGAATCCGGCCTTGCCGACGACTTTGCCCGCCTTGCTGCCTCGTGAGTTGGCCATTCTGGGCACCCTGATCCTGTTGATTCTGCTCGGGGGATGCTTTCCCGATGTGATCTTCGAGGGGACACGGGCCGCCGCGCAGAGCTGGGTCGCGCGTTGACCCGAGGGGGGAGCGGAGTCGCTCCAGGGGGGACGCTCCACCGGCCCGGAACACGCTCCGGCGTCGAGGGAGAAACAATCCCGCTTGGCTCCGCCTCAAAAGCGGATTATCCTGGTAGGATCATGCATACGCCCTTGCGAATTCTCTTCATCGAAGATCATGCCGATCTGGCCGCCAATCTCGCCGACTATTTCGACGCGCGCGGTCATCTGGCGGATGTGGCCATGGATGGTGTCACCGGTCTGCATCTTGCCTTGGTGAACCCCTACGATATTCTGGTGCTCGATCTGATGCTGCCGGGCATGGATGGCATCACCTTGTGTCGCAAATTGCGCCAGGAGGGCAGAGGCACCATGCCGGTGATCATGCTCACCGCCCGCACCACCCTGGATGACAAGGTGGCGGGCTTTGCCAGCGGCGCGGATGACTATCTGGTCAAACCCTTCGAACTTAAAGAGCTGGAACTGCGCATCCTCGCTTTGACCAAACGGGCCAGCGGACGACTGACCCGTCGGATTCTGCAAGTGGAGGATCTGGAGTTCGACCTCGACACCTTGCGGGCCCATCGCGGCGAACGGATGCTGGAACTGCCGACCATCCCGCTGAAAATTCTCGAACTGCTCATGCTGCGCTCGCCGGGCGTGGTGGCGCGTCGCGACATCGAACAGGCGATCTGGGGCGACTCTCCGCCCGACAGCGATGCCTTGCGGGTTCACATGCACACCCTGCGCACGGCCATCGATGCGCCCAAAACCGGTGCGTCACCTCTGCTGCACACCTTGCGGGGCATCGGCTATCGACTGGCCAAACCGTGAACGGTCATCGGTTGGATTTGCGCTCCCGAGTGGCGTTGGCCTTCGCCGCGTTCGGAGCCATGGTCGGACTGCTGATGGCCCTCTCCCTGATGCTGGCCACCCATGATCTCGGGTTGCGCCTCATCGACGAAACCCTCAACGCCGAACTCGACGACTTTTTCGCCAGACGGGAACGCAATCCCCACTCTCTGCCCCCCCGGACGGTCACGCTGCATGGTTATGTGCGCGGTCCGGAGTCCAACCCCGCCGAGTTGCCCCACTATCTGGCCACGCTGACTCCGGGACGGCACGATCTGATCATCGGGGAGCTCTCCTATCGGGTGGCGGTCGCCGACCGCAAGGAGAGTCGATACTATTTTCTGTACGACGCCTCGTTGCAGCAGAAACGGGAACAGCGTTTCATCATTTTGATTGCCATCAGCATTCTGGTGATTGTCCTGATCTCCGCCGTGGGGGGATTCTGGCTGGTGGGACTGGTGATCGCGCCCGTCACCGAACTGGCCAGACGGGTCAAGCATCGTCAACCCGACGTGTGGGCGTTGCGACTGGCCGATGACTTCTCCCACGACGAGGTGGGGGAGTTGGCGCACGCCTTCGATCTGCATCTGGCGCGCATCCGGGCGTTCATGGAGCGGGAACGGGCCTTCACCGCCGATCTGAGTCATGAACTGCGCACCTCGCTGGCGGTGATTCTCGGCGCGGTGGAGATTCTGCTCATCGACGAAACCCTCTCCGAAAAACAAAAAAGCCGTGTCGCCCGAGTCGAACGGGCCGCCCGCGACATGGCCGAAATGGGTTCGGCGTTGCTGCTCATGGCCCGCGAGGAGCGATCCTGGTCGCTGGAAGAGCAGGCCTGCGTGGCCGAAGTGATCACCGAGGCGGTGGAGAAGCATCGATTTTTGCTCAAGAACAAACCGATCCGCATCACGCTTCAGACCGATCCCACCTTGCATCTCACCGCCGATCGGGGCTTGCTGTTCATTGCCCTGGCCAATTTGATCCGCAACGCTTTCGCCTACACCGATCAAGGTACGATCGATATCGTGCAGGATGGCTCCAGCGTGCTCATTCGCGACAGCGGTCGCGGGTTGCGCGCCCGTCATACCGATACGTTGTTGCCCCGTCATCTTTCCAATCACGAGGGGTCGGGCATCGGACTGACCCTGGTCAAGCGCATCTGCGACCGGTATGGCTGGTCCCTGGAGCTGACCGGACAGGAAGAGATCGGCACCACGGCCCTCATCCGATTTTCGGCGGCGTGATCCGACCCACAATCAATTCCGAAATCATGACGGTTTAACTCCGCGTTAACCCTCTGTTCACCTCCCGTTAACCTGACCTGTTCCAGACTCCTCGCCAAAGATCCATTTTGTCCGGGAGACTCTTCACATGCGCACCACCGCCAGTTCCAGCCACAGCCGTCTGCTTCCGATTTTTTTTCCACCCGCGAAGTGGTGGCATCGTGTCACCCCATCCAACGTCAAGGCCGATCTGATCGCCGGAGTCACCGGAGCCATCGTCGTGCTGCCCCAGGGGGTGGCCTTTGCCGCCATCGCCGGCATGCCGCCGATCTACGGACTCTACGCGGGCATGATTCCGGCCATCGTGGCGGCCCTTTTTGGCTCCTCCTGGCATCTGGTATCCGGTCCCACCACCGCCGCCTCGATCGTGCTTTTCTCTTTGCTCTCTCCGCTCGCCGAACCCGGCAGCATGGCCTATGTGCAATTGGCCATTACCTTGACCTTTCTGGTGGGGCTGACCCAGTTCGCTCTGGGTCTGCTGCGACTGGGCGTGCTGGTCAACTTCATCTCCCATTCGGTGGTGATCGGCTTCACCTCCGGAGCCGCCCTGCTCATCGCCGCCAATCAGATTCATCACTTTTTCGGCATCGAGATTCCACGGGGCAGCGATTTTGTCCAGACCATCACGGCTCTGATCGATCAATTCCGTCACATCGATCCGATGGTGACCGGAGTCGGACTCGTCACCCTGATCGCGGGTCTGCTCTGCCGTCGCTGGTGGCCTCGTGTGCCCTACATGGTGCTCGCCATGGGGGTCGGCACGCTCGCGGCCTGGATCCTCGAAACCCTGGCCACGACTCCGCTGGCCATCACCCATGTCGGAGCCCTGTCGGCATCGCCGCCGCCCCTGTCCACGCCGGACCTCTCTCTCGCCACCTTGCGTTCCCTGGCACCGGGGGTGATCGCCGTCACCCTGCTGGCACTCACCGAGGCGATTTCCATCGCCCGCGCCATGGCTCTGCGCTCCGGACAGACCCTCGACGCCGATCAGGAGTTCATCGCCCAGGGGCTATCCAACATCACCGGCAGTTTTTTTTCCGCCTATGTCGCCACCGGCTCCTTCAACCGCAGCGGACTCAACTATGCCGCCGGGGCGCAAACCCCCATCGCCGCCGCCTCGTCGGGCCTCATTCTGATCGGGCTTGTCACCCTCATCGCCCCCATGGCCCAGCTTCTGCCCCATGCCGCCATGGCCGGCGTTCTGTTTCTGGTCGCCTGGGGGCTCATCGATTGGCATCACATCCATCAGACGCTCCACGCCAGTCGCGCCGAGTCGATGATTCTGCTCTCCACCTTTCTGGCGACACTCTTTCTCAATCTGGAGTTGGCCATTCTGCTCGGGGTCGCGCTTTCGCTGGGCATTCATCTGGCGCGCACCTCCCATCCCCGCATTCTGTTTCGGGTGCCCGATCCCCAACACCCCAGACGCCGTTTCACCTCCGCCTCGGTCCGTCAACAATGTCCCCGCATTCAGATCGCCCGGGTGGATGGCTCGCTCTTCTTCGCCGCGATCGGGGCGGTCCAGAAACAGTGGGAAGCCCATTCGCCCCTGCATACCCATCTGATCATCGTGGCTTCCGGGATCAATTTCATCGATCTGTCCGGGGGTGAATTCCTGGCCCAGGAGGCCCTCAAACGTCGGGCCGCCGGGGGCAGTCTCTCTCTGGTCCGACTCAAGGAGAGCCCCCGCACCCTGCTGGAAAAGGGTGGCTTTCTCGACATCATTGGCCGGGAGCGGCTTTTTTCCTCCAAGCAGGAGGCGATTTCGGCCCTCTTCGCCCATCTGGATCCTGCCGGTTGCCGTCTCTGTCATCAACCGCTTTTCAAGGAGTGCGCCTCCCAGGAGGAGTTCCACGCGCCACCGACCCCGGTCATCCCTTTGTCCACCCCTTTGGCGGCCTGACTCCCATGGAAATCTCCCCCCTTCTGACCCGACACCACTATCGCGCGATCGCTCTTCTCGATCCCCTGCCCGCCGGGGAGAGCACGGTTTTTCAGGTACTCTCCCTGCTTCAGGAGAGTCGGGTCCGGGAGCTGCTCTGGGTTACGCTCACCGGAGAGATCGCTTTGGGATTCGAGAGTTGTCACGTTCCATTTCTCACGCCGGAGGCGTGGCGGCAGCAGACGCAAGCCATCCTCGAACAACGGTTGCACACGCTGTTGCAACCGTTCGCCACGCCCAGTTGGCAGTTCCGACTGCTCGCCGGTCCGGCCAACCGGGTGATGTCGGAGTTGTCCGCCGCCTGGGGTGCGGATCTGATCCTGGCCCCCGCCCCGCAGTTGAGCCGGCTTGCCGGAACCGACCGACCCGCCTGGATCGCCCGTCCGCTCCCCTTGACCGGCGCGCTCCATCCTCTGCCTGCCGCGCCCAACCCTCTGGAAACGCTGCTGAAAGGATGTTATGAGCCGCTCAAACGGCTCTGGTCGCCTCTGGGGATGGCCAGATCCGGCCCGGACCGATAAACGACTGCGAACGATTTTTTTTGCATCGTCGCCATTTTTAACGTCTCTTTAACGTTCGCTTAACATTCGCTTAACGTTCGGTTTGACACACTTTTCCCGCACGTTTCCGTTCACCCCAGTCCATCACGAACACCGTCGGGAGAATCGACCCATGGCATCGCAACACCCGGAATCCCGTTCACTGCGCAAGCTTCTGTTGTGGGGCGCGGCCTCCGTGACCCTGTACGCGCTGTTGCTGATCTTTGAACAGACCGTGCTCGCCTGGTCCTCCCGAGGCGGATGGTATTTCATATTTCCGGTACTCATCGCCTTCGCCTTTTCGATCGTGCATGGTCGTTTTACCGGCGAATTCTGGGAAAGTCTGGGCGTGCGCGCCAAACAGTGATGGATTCCTACCGATCAATCTAAGGAACAAAGCCTCATGGAAGCACTCCCTTTCATTCAACTGGATCTGACCAACGGACTTTATTTGTTCATTGTCGGATTTGTCGGCGGACTGGTCAGCGGATTCATCGGCTCGGGGGGAGCCTTTGTCCTGACGCCGGCGATGATGAGTCTGGGCGTTCCGGGCATCGTCGCCGTGGCCAGCAACATGTGTCACAAATTTCCCAA
>JADGBU010000315.1 GCA_015231295.1 Magnetococcales bacterium
CCGATCGTATTTTTCGATCAGGGCGCGATCGAAACGCACCTCCTGGGAGACGAGTGGATGATTCATCGATGGGCACCCCCGAAGGAAAACTCCTGAACCGCCGCGACCAATCCGGCCACCTTTTGCGGATCGCAATCCGGAGCGATGCCGTGGCCAAGATTGAAGACATGACCCGGATGGGCTCCATAGGCGGTCAGAACCCGTTCGACCTCGCGACGGATCCGCTCCGGCGAGGCGTAAAGCACCGAAGGATCGAGATTGCCCTGCAACGCCACCCGTCCAGCGGCCCGCACCCGGGCCTGACCCAACGCCGTGGTCCAGTCCAGACCCACCACGTCACAACCGCTTTCGGCCATCCGTTCCAGGTGCGCTCCGCATCCCTTGGCGAACAGAATCACCGGCACCCGCGCACCATCCGGCCCGATGCGATCCAAACCGGCAACAATTTGACACATGCTTTCCAGAGAGAATTTCAGAAATTCGTCGTGGCCGAGCACCCCACCCCAGGTGTCAAAAATTTGAACAGCCTGAACACCATGACGAATCTGGGCATTGAGATAATCGGTGACAGCCGAGACCAGACGATCCAGCAAAGCTTGCAGCACCTCCGGACGATCGTAGAGCATCCCTTTGATCCGGGAGAAATTTTTGCTCGATCCCCCCTCCACCATATAGGTGGCCAGAGTCCAGGGGCTGCCGGAAAATCCGATCAGCGGCACCCGGTCGGCCAGGGCGGTCCGGATGGTCCGGATGGTCTGCATCACATAATCGAGTTCCCGGGTCGGATCCGGAACGATCAGGCGATCGACATCGCCGGCAGAACGAATGGGATGTTCCAGAATCGGCCCCTCTCCGGTGCCGAAACTCAAGCCCATGCCCATGGCTTCGGGCACCACCAGAATGTCGGAAAACAAAATCGCCGCGTCCAGACCAAAACGGTCTATCGGTTGCAAGGTGACTTGCGAGGCCAATTCCGGATTTTTGCACAAGGAGAGAAAATCCCCGGCCTGTTTGCGGACCGCCAGATATTCCGGCAGATAACGACCCGCTTGACGCATGATCCAGATTGGAACCCGATCCGTGGGAAGGCTCAGGCAGGCTCTCAGGAAACGATGATGCGGTTCAGGCATGGGTTTTGCTCATAGGTTTATCGTGAATGATTGCGTCATGAATCTCTTCCCGAGACGTTTTCCATCTTTTTTAAAGATTGAAAGATTAGAAGAATACGTAGTGACGCAGTTCTGTGGATAATGCATGGATCTTCAGGATTCATTTGGCTTTTTTGAATAAAATCTCCTGGGCATGAATCGTCTGTCTTTCAGGGAAAGTTTTCCGGATTCGGTTCCGGTCGCGCTTTCTTGCCGGTTGATGCACCTTTTGTCCGTCACTTCTCCACGCTTGATCCACAAAGTGCCTGTGGATGGATCATCCCTTCCCTTCGGCGAAGGCATATCCCACCCGCGCCATCTCGTGAGGCACGATGGGAATGATCGCCTCTTCCTTGATTCGCAACCAACTTTCGTGAATCCGCTCCAGCTTTTTTGGCTTGGCGTCGCTGGTCGGTTGACCGGCTTCGGTATGTTCGTACTCGATTTTGAGAACGACCAACCCTTCCTGATGATTGCCGGGATTGATGAGAAAGTGATTCTTGATCTCTATTTTTTCCCGTTTTCCGAAAGCCAATAGTTCCGAGAGTCGATCGTGTTCCAGCTTGACCAGAAAAAATTGTTCGATTCTGGTTTGCTGGGTTTTGCCGCTGGTGGTCAACAGGGTGAGACGTCGATCCTGTTGGGAGCCGACCAGAATGGTGCCGGGCAGTTTTTCGCGCAGCAGCAGCTGCGCCGCATGAACCGCCGCCGCCCGTCGCCCTCCGGCATTGTGGTAGAAATTATAATACTCGAACAATTTTTTTTCCAAAATTTCGATGAATCCCTCTCCTTTTTCGAGCAGGGAGCGTTCCAGATAGTTCAGATGAATGCCTATGTGGCGCAGGGCGTTGTCGGTGAGCCGCTCGATGCGCATGTGAAAATTGCTCAACTCCATTTTCTTTTCCGACGCTCCCGACTTTTCGCTGTGCTGGATCAGCAGCGAATAGTCGAGAGGCAGCAACAGCCGCAACAGATCCGGAAAGGCGGGATGACTGGTTTCCTTGTGGGAATCCTCGTAATTTTCCACGCAGATCAGATCCGGAGCCACATCGGCGATGTTGTCGCGGGTGACGCGGTTGCCGGCCCGACAGCGGAAATGTTTGCGAAGCTTGTCCGGCAACGGCGCGTCGAGCAGCGTGATGAGACAGGTGTTGTGCAGGGTGTGTTCCTTGGTGGCCGTGGCCGTGCCAGGACGCGCCATCGACGGCGTGACAAAGGGATAAGGCATCCTTTTTTGCACGAATTTGCGATAGGATTCGATCAGGGTATAATGGATCAGCCATTGGAGCAGATTTTCCCGTGTGTTCCAATAGGAATCCTCCAGGATGCGTTGCCGATCCTCGGCGGCGGTGTGCAGCAGGCTGAAATGAGGGTGGTTGGGCATGGCTGTCGGTCCGTTGGCGCGGATGCTGATAATCACATCGATCAATTGGAATGAAAGGAGTTCAATCTCTTGACTCACTTGACTGAATTGGAACGGTTCCTGGCCGAGACGCTTCAAGTCTCTGCGATTGCGGATTACGCACCCAACGGGGTTCAGGTACGGGGTCGGGACTCCGTGGAACGGGTGGTTGGGGGGGTATCGGCCTGTATGGATTTGTTCCGGGCCGCCGAT
>JADGBU010000316.1 GCA_015231295.1 Magnetococcales bacterium
TTCTGGAGCGGCGCATTTGCTCCGGGTCGGGCAGGCGTGGCACTTTTGACCGACGTTTTGGCCGGTTTCGATCGTTCACGGCTCTTGTCGGCCTCGGTCCGGGCGGCCCCGGAGGCCAGGAGACCGGACTGGACAGAGGGAGTGGCCGCCGTTTTGTAAACACGGGGAGAAGGATCCAACAGCACCCGATAGGCCCGAACCTGAGAGCCCCGACCCGCACTTCCCTGAATCAAAAGGTAAAAGAATGGCTCGTTGACCGGCGTCGAACCCTGAATGATCACCCGTCGCGGTTGCGCCGGATCGGCTTTCAGCTTCACCGACAAATCCGCCACCACCGACGGTCGTTCCAACTCCATCAACCGATAGGCGTCCTGCGTGGCTACGGTCACGGAGAGTTCCGCATGCGCCTCATCAACCCCGATCGATAGCGGAATTTCGGCGGCGAACGGCTCTCCCAGAGCACTCTGGAGGCGCATTTCTCCCAAGGAGAAGGCCTCGGCGCGCCAGGGGACGAGCAGCAGCAGCGAACAGGCCAGCAGGGTTGACGGACGACAGACCCCCGATCGTCGGGAGGAGAAGATATGCAGCATGACCACCCCTATTCATCGGTGCATGAAGAAGAATGAACCACTTCATGCAAGAATCATGCTATCGTCCGTCAGCCTGCCTCATTATGCCGACAGATGCTCGCGAATCAACACCTCGGCGATCTGCACCGCATTCAGGGCCGCGCCCTTGCGGAGATTGTCGGAGACCACCCACATCTGCAAGCCGTTCTCCACGCTGAAATCGCGACGAATGCGCGATACGAAGGTGGCATCGCGGCCCGCCGCCTCACGCGGCGTCATGTAGGTCAGCGTTGCCGGATCGTCCACCACCTCGATGCCCGGCGCGCTCGCCAAAAGGGCCCGCGCCTCCTCCGGAGAGAGCGGACGCTCGGTTTCGATGGTCACGGACTCGGAATGGGCATTGAAAACCGGAACCCGAACCGTGGTGGCCGTCAGACGGATCGAGGGATCGAGAATCTTGTGGGTTTCGTTGACCATTTTCATCTCTTCTTTGGTATAGCCGTTTTCCAGGAAAACGTCGATCTGCGGAATGAGATTGAAGGCGATTGGTTTGGTGAACTTTTTGGGGGGCACATCCCGACCCGGCAGGAAGAAGGAACGGGTCTGCTCCATGAGTTCGTCCATGGCCACCTTGCCCGCTCCGGAAACCGCCTGATAGGTGGAAACCACCACCCGCTTGATGCGGGCCGCGTCGTGAATCGGTTTCAGGGCCACCACCATCTGAATCGTGGAGCAGTTGGGATTGGCGATGATGCCCTTTTTCTTGTAGTCGGCGATCGCCTGGGGATTGACCTCGGGCACCACCAGGGGCACATCCGGATCCATGCGGAAATGAGAGGTATTGTCCACCACCACGCATCCCGCCGCCGCCGCGCGCGGCGCATGCACCGCCGACACCGCACCGCCGGGAGAGAACAGACCGACATGAACGCCCGCGAAATCGAAATCGGCCAGATTCTTGACTACCAGTTCCCGACCGCGAAACTCCACGATGGAGCCCGCCGTGCGCTCCGAAGCGAGAAGATGAAGCTCTCCGATCGGAAATTTGCGCTCCTCCAGAATGGAGAGAATCTCCCGACCCACGTTGCCGGTGGCACCGGCGATGGCGACATTGAATACGTCCATGATTGCTGACATCCTGTGTTGATTGAAATGATGATGAAACGGTGAGCCGGAAGCTCTCCGGACCGGGAGAGGTGCAAGCCCACGCCAGGGGCTTCGCCCCTGAACCCCACCAGGGGGATGATCCCCCTGGACCCGCAATGGATCAATCGGTCAATCGGTCAGAGCGGCGACCACCGCATCGCCCATGGCCACGGTTCCCACTTTGGTCATGCCGCTTTGCCAGATGTCGGCGGTCCGCAGACCCGCATCGAGCACCCGATTCACCGCCCGCTCGATCCGATCCGCCAACGCCGGCTGATCCAGGGTGTAGCGGAACATCATCGCCACCGAGAGAATCATCGCCAACGGATTGGCCAACCCCTGACCGGCGATATCCGGCGCGGAACCGTGAATCGGTTCGTACAACGCGCTCGCATCACCCAACGACGCCGACGGCAGCATGCCGATGGAACCGGTCAACATACTCGCCTCGTCGGAGAGGATGTCACCGAACATATTGGTGGTCAGGATCACGTCGAATTGACGCGGATTGCGGATCAATTGCATGGCGGCATTGTCCACATACATGTGGGACAACGCCACATCCGGATACTCCGCCGACAGGGCGATCACGGTCTTGCGCCACAGCTCGGTGCTTTCGAGCACGTTGGCCTTGTCCACCGAACAGAGCCGCTTCTGCCGTTTGCGAGCAATCTCGAAGGCGCGCCGGGCCACCCGCTGAATCTCATCCGTATAATAGACCAGCGTGTTGTATCCCTTCTGCCGACCATCGGGCAGGGTATCCACCCCTCGGGGCTCTCCGAAATAGATGTCGGAAGAGAGCTCCCGCACCACCATGATGTCGATGCCCGCCACCACTTCGGCTTTCAGGGTCGAGGCGTTGGCCAACTGGGGGAACACTTGTGCCGGGCGCAAATTGCAGTACAGATCCAACGCCTTGCGAATTCCCAGCAACCCCCGCTCGGGGCGCACCGAATAGTCCAACGCTTCCCACTTCAATCCGCCCACCGCCCCCAGCAGCACCACGTCGGCGGCCTTGCCGGCGGTCACGGTCTCCTCCGG
>JADGBU010000033.1 GCA_015231295.1 Magnetococcales bacterium
AAGGGCTTCGCCCTTGGATCCCACCAGGGGCCAATGGCCCCTGGACCCCGTTGGTCAACTCCACAACCACGCCGCACCACGTACCCCGCTGGAGTCCCCGAAACGGGCCGGTAACAGCCGGGTGGCCGGGGTGGCGGCGGAAAAGACATATCGCCCCCACAATCGCGGCACGTTTTGATAGAGCCGGGTCAGATTGGAAAGGCCTCCCCCCAGAATCACGGCATGAGGATCGAGAATGTTGATCACCATGGCCAGGGCGCGGGCCAGACGATCCTCATAGCCGCTCAACAGAGCTTCCGCCGCGCTGTCACCTTCTGCGGCACGGGCGGCGATCTCACGGGGGATCAGGGGGGTTCCGGTCGCCTGTCGATATTGTCTGGTGAGGGCCGGACCCGACAGATAGGTTTCGATGCATCCGGATCGTCCGCAATAGCAGGGGGCCGCGAGGCCGTCATCCGGTCGCGGCCAGGGCAGGGGATTGTGCCCCCACTCTCCGGCGATGGCGTTGGGACCGGTGATCAATCTGCCACCGATGGTGATGCCTCCACCCACGCCGGTGCCCAGAATCACGCCGAACACCGTTTCCGCGTCGGCACCTGCGCCGTCGGTGGCCTCGGAGAGGGTGAAACAATCGGCATCGTTGGCCAGTCGTACCGGACGCTCCAGCAGCCGACTCAGATCGCCGCGCAGATCCCGACCGATCAGACAGGTCGAATTGGCGTTCTGGATCAGACCGCTCCGGGGCGCGATGGAGCCGGGAATTCCCATGCCCAGGGGGAGTTTTTCGGGCGGGTTCAGGATTTGTTCCGCCTCTCGAACCAGTCGGGCCACGGCCTGAAGGGTGGCTTCATAGTCTCCCTGGGGCGTGGGCGTGCGGGCGCGATAGCGGATGGCTCCGGTGGCATCGAGCAGGACGATTTCGATCTTCGTGCCCCCCAAATCGATGCCCAGACGCATGGAATCGCGCTCCGATTTTATCGATGGAGGAGGGGGGCCAGAAAATCACCGATCCGACTGGAGACCCGCTCGGCCTGTTCGAGAAAAAAGAGATGATCGGTATCGGGAATGATTTCCAGCTCGGCGCGGGGAAGCTGTTCGGCCAGCAGACGGGCGTTGGCTTGAGGCACGATGGGATCCTGTTCTCCGGAAAGAATCAGCGCGGGCATGGTCAGTTGCGCCAGGGGAACGGGCTCGGCGGCGAAAAATCCCGCCACGGCGTCGTATTGCAGCAACACCTGATCGGCCTCGGGCTCGGCGGCGATCCTTTGCTGGAGCACATAGTCGTAGACTTCCGGATAGCGGCTGGTGAGTCGGGGACAGAAGGGGTCGGAGAGGGCGGCCCGGACCCGATCCTCCCGGCGCAGATGATAGATGAAGGCCACCTGCTCCCGCGACATCATCGGAAAGAGCGGCTTGAAGGCCTCTCCGTTGGAACTGGTACACATCAGCACCAGGCCGGCGACGCGCTCGGGATGGCGGAGCGCGAGCCGCTGCGCGATGAAGCCTCCCATGCTCAGACCGATGACGGCAAAGGTGGGATGATTCAGTTGCTCCATCAGACGGATCAGGTCATCGACCAGCTCATCCAGTGAATAGGGGGTCTGGGCGGGCGGCGAACGGCCCATGCCCCGATTGTCCGGAAGAATGAAGCGAAACCGTTCTTTCAGAGGCTCCAGCAGGCGTTCGAACATCCAGTTGCCGCTGGCAAAACCCGAAATGGCCAATACCGGTGCTCCATCTCCCAGTACATCCCAATGAACCTCGAATGGATCCGGCATGAGTCTCTCCTTTCTTGTCGCTTGCCTTCGGGGGAATGATCCTGTTCAATGTGTTGTCAATCGGGGATAACGGCAAGGGAGAATGAGCGTGTGGCGAGATTTTATCGGCGAACAGGCGCGTGAGGGGCCGGATCGGGTGGCGTTGGTGGATCGTGCCACCGGTCGCAGCTACAGCTATCTGGCCTTGAGCCGGGAGATCGATCGTTTGGCGCGTCATCTGTCGGCCAGAGGGGTGACGATCGGGGATCGGGTGGCCCTGCTGGCGGTGAATCGACTGGAGCATATCACCCTGTTTTTCGCCTGCGTCCGTCTGGGGGCGATTCTGGTGCCGTTGAATCACCGTCTCGCGCCGCTGGAGATCGCCGGGATTCTGGCTGAACTCGAACCGGTGCTGGCGTTGGATGAAGGGGGCGGAACGCCGGGCTTTTGCGCGCTTGCCGCGCTGGCGGGCGACCCCCCCGCAGGAGAGCTGCCGCCGCCGCTGCCCATCCCCGACGATCGGGTGATGATGATTCTCTACACCTCCGGCTCCTCGGGACGCCCCAAAGGGGTGATGTTCCACGCCGGCATGATCCTGGCCAATATCGACAATACCAATGGCTCCGATGTGTTGCGGCCTGGAGATGTCTCCATCGTCAACACGCCGTTTTTTCACACCGGGGGGTATCATGTTTTTTGCCTGCCGCTGTTGTCTCTGGGCGGCACCCTGATCCTCCATGCCCGTTTCGAGCCCGGATGGGTGCTCGAAGAGATTCGCGAGGCCGGAGTCACGGTCTTCTGGGCCGTGCCGACCATGTTTCAGGCGTTGTTCGATCACGCGGACTTTTCCCGCACCGATTTTTCCCGCATTCGATTTTTTCTTTCCGGGGGCGCGCCGCTCAGTCTGGCTCTGATTCAGGGGTATCATCGACGCGGGGTGCCGTTCAAGCAGGGGTTCGGCTTGACCGAGGTGGGCCCCAACTGTTTTCTGCTGGAAACCGAAGACGCCTTCGCGCATCCGGACTCCATCGGCAGACCGATGCGCCACTCCAGCGTGCGGGTGGTGGATGATCGGGGAGAGCCGGTCGGGGTCGATCAGGTTGGGGAGATGTGGATTGCCGGTCCCCATCGCTGCCTGGGATAC
This sequence comes from Magnetococcales bacterium, assembly GCA_015231295.1. Taxonomy (GTDB): domain Bacteria; phylum Pseudomonadota; class Magnetococcia; order Magnetococcales; family Magnetaquicoccaceae; genus Magnetaquiglobus. The sequence continues at coordinate 2,902 of JADGBU010000033.1, forward strand.
TGGCGCAACGAGGCGTTGTTCGCCGCGTCGGTGCGGGAGGGCTATTTTGCCACCGGAGATCTGGTGCGGGTGGATCGGGATGGATTTTTCACCGTCATCGGACGCAAGAAGGAGATGTATATCTCCGGAGGCGAGAATGTCTATCCGGGCGAGGTGGAAAAGCAGATCGTCACCCATCCGGAGGTGGTGCAGGTGGTGGTGGTCGGGATTCCGGATCCCCAGTGGGGCGAGGTGGGGTTGGCCTATTGCACCGTGCGTGCGCCCATCACCCTGGCGCAGCTGCGCGAATATCTGAATCCCCGACTGGCCCGTTACAAGCATCCGCAGCATTTGCGGCTGCTTGAGTCGTTTCCCCTGTTGGCCAATGGCAAGATCGATCGTCCGCTCTTGCGCGAACGGGGCCGGAGGGAATGCGCATGAGCCTGCTCTCTCCCCGACGCCATGACCCGCAGGCTTTGCCCGCCGAGTTGTTGACCCACTCCGCCTTTCGGCAGGCGTGGCAGGGGGTGGAGCCGGATCGGGTCTGGGATGCCCATGTCCATCTGATCGGCCTGGGGGATACCGATAGCGGCGTCTGGGTCAATCCCCGGATGCGCGCGCCTTGGAACCTGATGCGCTTTCTGGCCATGCGGGCCTATCTGAAGGCCTCCGGAATCGGATCCGGTGATGTGGTGGATCGGCAATTCGTGCGCCATCTGCTGGCGCAGTTGGCGCATTTTCCGCCGGGATGCAAGGCTCTGCTGCTGGCCTTCGACTGGTTTCACGACGACAGCGGCACCCCCCGTCCGGAGTTGAGCGGTTTCCATGTGCCCAACCACTACGCGGCGTCCGTGGCCAGGGCCCATGGCGAGCGGCTGGTCTGGGCGGCCTCGATTCATCCCTATCGGCCCGACGCCTGCGAAGCTTTGGAACAGGCGGTCCGGGATGGAGCGCGCGCGGTGAAGTGGCTGCCTCAGGCCATGGGCATCGATCCCGCCTCCTCGCGCTGCGATGCCTTCTACGAGGCCATGAAGCACCATCGCTTGCCGTTGCTCTGTCACGCGGGAGAAGAGCAGGCCACCCCCAGCGGTGCCGATCAATCGTTGGGCAATCCGCTGCGGTTGCGTCGTCCGTTGGCCCACGGGGTGCGGGTGATCATCGCCCATTGCGCCTCTCTGGGGTTGTCGGAGGATCTCGATCGACCGGAAAAAGGACGCAAACGGCTGCCTTCCTTTCAATTGTTCGCCCGTCTGATGGATGAAGCGGCGTGGCAGGATGGCTTGATGGGGGATCTGTCGGCCACGGTACTGCTCAATCGTTCTCCGCAGGTGCTGGAATGGTTGCTCGATCGGGAGGCGTGGCATTCTCGTCTGCTTCAGGGTTCGGATTATCCATTGCCGGGCATCACGCCGATCATCTGGACCGGTCGCCTGGTGAGACGGGGTTTGCTCGATGCCGAACAGGCCTCCTGGCTGAATGCGATTCGTCGTCATAATCCTTTATTGTTCGATTGGCTGCTCAAACGGTCGTTGCGGAAGGAGGGGCGGGGATTCCCGGCGGCCGTTTTCGAGACGGCGCGTCACTTTGCCGGGGGGGCGTGAGGGCGGTTGTGGTGCTCTTGCGCTTCCGGGGAGATCGGAGGAGAATTACTTCTGATGGGGTCCAGGGGCCATTGGCCCCTGGTGGGGTCCAGGGGCGAAGCCCATGGGAGTTGTTTGCAAGGAATCAACATATTATCATCAATAAGATGTTCAATGTCCTGGGGGGAGAGTCCCCGGACCCCCTCTTTCGTTGAAATGACGTATCCCGGAACGGATGCGGTTTAGGGAGCAAGCCATGCAGTCCGATTCAGCCCCCCCGACCCCGGAAATGGTGGCGGATATGACGCCGCTCGCTCCGGAATCTGCCCTCGCGGAACCGGAAGAGGAGGCGGAAGATACCGTCGCGATCTGGGTCGAGGCCTGGAATGCGCTGTTATCCGATCTCTCCGGCTGGCGGGAGAGTTTCGAAAGGCAAGCCGCTCTGGAGGCCGAAGAGCGGCTGCGGGAGTTGCTGGAACGTCGCGCCGAACTGCTGGAAAGCAGACGTGGCGTGCGTCGTCTGGCGCGCAGCCGGGGGATGGATCTGCCCTTTCCGGATCACAACCAGTGGCGTCGGGCACTCGAAGGCTATCGGGCGCGTCGTTTCGAGGCGGTGCTCGCCGAGGCCGGAGAAGAGGTGAATCCGGAAACCAGGGCGGTGGATCGTCAGGTGATCCGCGAGGAGACGCACGATCCGGAGGCGTTGTTTCTGCTGCCCTATTGGCACTATTTCGGCAGACTGCACAAAGCGCTCGATCAACTCCGTCTGCAACGGGAAACCACGGCCGTCACCCGGATTCATGAATTTCACGCGCTGTTCCCGGCCCGGGAACGGTTCCGACAGGTGACGCTTTATCTGGGGCCGACCAACTCCGGCAAGACCTATCAGGCGTTGCGTCGTCTGATCGAGGCGGAAAACGGGATCTATCTGGCTCCGTTGCGGCTGCTGGCCCTGGAGGTGGCGGAGACCCTCAACGGATGGGGCGTGCCCTGCAACATGGTGACGGGCGAAGAGCGGGTGATGGTGGAAGGAGCCCGACATACCGCCTGTACCATCGAAATGCTGCCTTTGGGCAATGTCTACGAGGTGTGTGTCATCGACGAAGCGCAGATGCTCGGGGACGCGGATCGGGGATGGGCCTGGACCCAGGCGATTTTGGGAGCGCGGGCCGAGGCGTTGTTGATCATCGGGGCTCCGGAAGCCCGACCGGCGGTGGAAAAGCTGCTGGCTTTGACCGGGGATCCTTTCGAGGTGCATCGTCTGGAGCGGCTCGCGCCGTTGCAACTGCTCTCCAAGCCGGTCAAGAATGTCCGGGATCTGGAGCCGGGCACGGCGATCGTGGTGTTTTCCCGTTCGGCGGTGCTCGGGCTGAAGGCGGAAATCGAACAGCGTACCGGTCTGGCCACGGCGGTGCTTTATGGCGCGCTGCCCCCGGAGGTGCGTCGGATTCAGGCCAGTCGCTTCGCCAGCGGAGAGGCGGCTCTGCTGGTGGCGACCGATGCCATCGGCATGGGCTTGAATCTGCCCATCCGCACCATTCTTTTTGCTCAGGACAGCAAATTCATCAATCGGGTGGAGCATCCCCTCACCCCCATGGAGGTGCGACAGATCGCCGGTCGGGCCGGACGCTACGGCAAGAACGAGATCGGTTTCATCGGCACCTATCAGATTCCGATCCATCGCATTTCCGCCGCCTTTCACGCCGAACCGAACGCCATCCGACGCGCCCATCTGGCTCCCAATCTGGATCATCTGCTGGCCATCGCTTCGCTCAAGGAGGAGCGGCAGCCCTCTTTGGCGCGACTGTTTTCCATTTTCACCCAGACGGTCAAGCCCGATCCGACGGTCTATGAACTGGCGGATCTGGAGGATCAGATCGTTTTGGCGCGCATTGCCGATCGTCACAAGAATCTGGATCTCACCACCCGTTTCGCGCTTTCCGCCGCGCCGGTGCCGCTGCGGGAGTCGATGGCCGTCTCCGCCTTCGAGAGCATGACCGCCACCGTGGCGCGGGAGCGGGTGTTGTCGCTGCACAAGGTGCTGCCGGAGGATCAGGGGGGAGGCGGTGGCCGATTGGCCTTGCTGGAAACCTCGATGCGGATTGTCAGTCTCTACTGCTGGTTGCATTTCCGGTTTCCCCGGCACTTTCCGGAACTGGAACTGGCCGAGAGCAAACGGCGCGAGATCAACCGGGAGATCGGCACCCTTCTGAAGCGGGACAAGAAACTGGAGCGTCGCTGTTCGGTCTGCGCCGATCTGCTGCCACCCCGGCATGTGCATCCGGTGTGCGATCCCTGCTGGAGTGCCAAGAAGCAGACGCCCTGGGTCCGGCGCAGTCCGCCACCGGCGCGCAACATGAACCGTCGGCCACGGGGATAGGGCATGCGCGGCCTGCCACGCCCCGAGCGCAAGCGTCTGTTGTATCGCCAGCTCCATGGAGGACGGGTGATCACCGTCGTCGAGGATTATGATTCTCGCACCCTGGCGTTCGACAGCCATCTGACTCAGAGTCGCATGTCTCTCGACGATCCCAACGCCCTGGTGTTGCGCTACACCCGTCGCATGATGGCCGGGTTGATGTTTCTGGAGTCGGCGGCTTGCGGGGAGGTTTTCCGGGTGTTGATGATCGGTTTGGGAGGTGGTTCCCTGGCGAAGTTTCTGCTGCATCATTTTGCCGGATGTCGCATGGATGTGGTGGAAAACGATCCGCAATTGCCGGTGTTGGCGCGTCAATTCTTTCATCTGCCCAACGATCCCCGCCTGAAGGTGATTGTGGAAGCTGGAGGCCGGTTCATGGAACGGATCAGCACGGGAGAGAGTCTGGAATACGATCTGATTCTGCTGGATGCCTTCGACGAGGTGGGCATGGCGCGGGAGGTCTATGCGGATTCGGTTTTTGCTCGTGCGCATGGTCGTTTGAGCGCGCAGGGGGTCTTGGTCATCAATCTGATCCGTTCGGATGCGACCTTGTTCCGGCATGGAACCGAGTCGATCCGGCATCGTTTTCCGGGGGCGGTGATGGGGCTGGCGGTGCCGGGATTCAACAACGAACTGCTGTTTGCGGGACCGGGCGTGATGAACCGGGAACGGGAGGCGGAAATGGAGCGTCGCGCCCACGCACTGGAACAGCGGACCGGCATGAATTTTTCCGGTTATCTGCGGGAGATGACCCGTCTGGATACGCCGGTGTTCTGGAAACGGTTGCTCGGTTGTTTGACCTCATGACATCAATGGATGGAGGAGTGGGGCATGATACGGTTGTTCGGGGTATCGTTGGCGGTGGTGGTGATTCTGGTTTTTGTGCTGGTTTCCCGTGGCGCGCTGCCGGTGAGCGAAACCGCCGGCGGAAGCTGGCGCGGCTGGTGGATGGGAGGCGAACGGCTGGAGCGTCTGCAAGCGGAGTTCGTCAAACTGGAGCAGGATCATCAGCGGTTGAGCCAGGAGACCGCCAAGCGGATCGCCGCGCTGGAGGAGCGGATCGAGTCTCAGCAAAGCCGTCTGAGCCAGTTGGATGCCCCCGGCGGCGGGGGATCGATCCGGGGACGGCTGGAGAGCGGCAGTGTCACCGCCAAGCAGGAAGACAAAGAGTGGAAATTGGCCAATCTGTTCAATCGGGCGCGTGAGTTCCGGCAGCGGGTGGAGTTTCCCAGACCCTTCGCCAAGCCGCCGAAGGTGATCATGGGCATGGTTGGCATGGATTTCAATCAGGAGAAAATTCAGTTTGTCGCCAGTGCCGAGGAGATCGACGCCAAAGGTTTCACGGTTCTGTTCGTCACCCGGGCCGAGGAGCGTCCTCGGGAGGTGCGGGTCGAATGGTTGGCATTCGGACAGTAACCGGTTCATGATTGATCCCGGTCAGCCAGGGAAGAGTCTTTTTGGCCGAGAGCCGGTTCATGATTGATCCCTGCTCCCTGTGGGGAATGTGGTGTTGATAAGGAAACCGGTTCATTATTTGTGCGCTGGTCGAATGGAACGATTGGCCAGGAAGGACGTTGCGGGATGCGATGCGGTCGGTGGGCCGGGTATTTCTGGAGCAAAGGGAGCATAAACGTGCATAAGCGAGTCTTGATGGTGGCTTTCCATTATCCGCCGGCCTTGGCGAGCGGAACGCAACGCGCCTTGAGTTTCTCTCGGGATCTGCTCGAATTCGGCTGGGAGCCGATGGTGCTCACCACCCCGGCCATGGCGCATGAAAAGACCGACTTCGGTCAGTTGGAAGAGATTCCGCCGGATATTTTGGTTCACCGGGCTCCGGCCCTGGATGCGGCGCGTCATTTGGCGATCCGGGGGCGTTATTCCCGTCTCACCGCCTGGCCCGATCGTTGGGCGAGCTGGTATCCGGGAGCCGTAGCCTGGGGGCTTTATCTGATTTTTCGTTATCGACCCCAGGTGATCTGGAGCACCTATCCGATCCCCACCACCTTGATGATCGCCCATACGTTGCATCGTCTCACCGGGTTGCCCTGGGTGGCCGATCTGCGGGATCCATTGGTGACGGGACAGCATCCCCGCGATCCCGGCCTCAAGGAGACCTTCGCCAGACTGGAACGCAAGACCGTGCATCGGGCCACCCGTGTCGTGGTGAGCACACCGGGTCTGAAGCGGTTTCTCTCCTCCCGGCATCCGGAACCGCCCCCGGAAAAATGGGTGTTGCTGCCCAATGGCTATGACGAGAAAATTTTCCGACGTTTCGATCCGCTCACCAAGCCAGCCCATCCGACCGTGGGGCCGCTGACTTTGGTGCATGGGGGCACGCTTTATACCGGCAGCGAGGAGCGCAATCCCGGACCATTGCTCAACGCGATCGCCCGGTTGCGCAAGCAGGGGTACATCGGCGCGGAGCACGAAAACAGCGCGGAGCGGATCGGGGTGCGGATCATTCTGCGGGCCACGGGACATGATGACATCATCCAGGCTATGATTCGCAAGCGCGGACTGTTCGATATCGTCACCACCGCACCACCGTTACCCTATCTGCAGGCCATTCAGGAGATGTTTCAGGCGGATGGTCTGCTGTTATTTCAGGGGGAGAGTTTCAATCATCTCATTCCCGCGAAGCTGTTCGAGTATTTACGCGCCAATCGGCCCATTTTCGCTCTCACCGGCGAACAGGGAGACTCGGCGCGTATTTTGCGCGAGGCGGGCATGTCCACGATTCTGCCTCTGGAAGAGGAGAGTCTGCTGTTGCCGGCGTTCCTGACCTTTTTGGAGCAGTTGCGCGATGGAGAGGCCGAGTTGCCGGATCGGAACACCGTCACCGGATATTCGCGGCGGATTCAGGCCAAGCGATTGGCGGGTGTATTCGACGAATTGGCGTGAGGTTGAGAGGTGGGGTCCAGGGGCCATTGGCCCCTGGTGGGATCCAAGGGCGAAGCCCTTGGGAGTTTTCTATACCTTTCGCGTTCAACGAGCGGAGCGGATTCCTGGCTCAGATGATCCCCTTTTCCTTGAAGAACTTCACATAGAGCATGTCGGTCCGGATGATGTGATTGATCAGCCAGGATTTGGCCAGGGTCAGCAGATCCATGGGCGCGGCGAAATCGCCATTCTGGAAACGTTGGGCGAGATTGGCCACTTCATTGAGCAACTTGACATGCTTTTCTTTGTGGGCGGGGGTATCCGGATATCTGTGCTGCTCGAAGAGTTTCTCTTCGCGTGCGAAGTGGAAGTGGGTGTAATCCGCCAACGCGGTGATGATTTTGGAGACTTCATCCCTGCCTGCGCTCTCCTTGAGGAGTTTATGGATCTGGTTGATCATCACCATCAATTTTTTATGATCGTCGTCGATCTCCTGCATGCCGGTATTGAGGCCGTCGCTCCAGCGGAAGAACTCCACGTCATCCGAGATCTCCTTGCCGTTTTCCAGATAGAGAATATCCAGTCGCGAGAAGAGTTTCTTGACGAGGGAGAGGTATTCGAGCAGGCTGCGATCCGCCTTTTCGGGTCCATCCGTGGAGACTTTTTGAATCAGCTTCAGCGTGTCGATCGCCCTGGAGAAGATTTTGGCATGCAGTTGATTCATCTCCTCGAAGTGCTGGGTTTTTCCGTAGGGGAGGCCCAGGGTGGCCTGGATCCAGCCATGCAGGGGGGACTCTTCGGGTCTGATCCATTCGGATTGTGGCACCTGGATGCGACCGGGGATGGCCTGTTCCATGCGGCTGTGCCAGTCGAGGAAGTAGGCTTTGGTGGCGCGCATGTCGAAGGCCGGAATTCCCAGATCGGCTTCGGCCTGGGCGGCATAGAGCGCGCCGCACATATCTTGCAGCACCTCGCCCATGCGGCTGAACTGGGTGGCGGAGCCTCGGGTCATGGCCACCACGGAGGAGGCTTCCAGCATGTTGTCCTGAACGGCGGCGGAGGCGTCGATGGTGGTTTCGGTGGCGTTCATGATGTTGTTGGAGAGCTGCTGGGCATGTCGGGTCTGTTCCGCCATGGATTCGGCGGCGACCGCCACCGCCGAAGCAGATTTGGCCACTTCGCCGGTTCCGGCGGCGGCCTCCTGGGCGGCGCGGGCCACCTCCTGGGCGGCGGAACCGAGTTCCAACGCGCTGCGGGTGACATCTTCGGCGGCCTTGGCGACTTCATCCATGGCGTTGGAGATGGTCACCATGGCATCGGATTGCACCTCCACCGAGTCGGTGATCTCCCGGTTGGCTTCGTTGATGCGGTCGATGCTGCCGGCGACGCTGGTATTGGCCTCGGTGGCTTCGCGGGTGTTGCCCTGAATGCGGTTGATTTTTTCCGAGATCAGGCGGGTGGCATCCGAGGTTTGACGGGCCAGTTCTTTCACTTCGTTGGCGACCACGGCGAAGCCTTTGCCGGCGTCGCCGGCCCCGGCGGCCTCGATGGAGGCGTTGAGGGCGAGCATGTTGGTCTGTTCGGCGATGTTGTTGATGATATCCACCACATCGCCGATCTCCTGGGCCGAGGCCGAGAGACGATTCATCACTTCGCGCACGCCCAGGGCGTTGGTGTGCGCGGTTTCCGACTCCGCGCTGGCACTCTGGCAGCGGCGGTTGATCTCTTCGAGGGCCGAGGTGATGTTTTCGATCGAGGCGGCCACATTTTTGACCGATTGATCCACCCGAGACAGATTCTGATTGACGCCATCGATATTCGAGGTGATCTCTTCCGCCGCCGAGGCCATGGTGGCGATATTGGCGCTGGCCTCTTCGGCTCCGGCGGCGATGGTGATGATGTTGTTGGACACCTCTTCGGCGGAGTGCGCGATCGCGTTCACGCTGTCGGTGGAGTCGCTCAGGGATTGGATGATGGTGTTGATCTCCCGGGAGAGGATTTGGTTCTTCTCGGAGACGCCGGTGACGATCCGTTGTGAATTGCTGGCATCGTCGCTGATCTGGTTGCGGATTTTGACCAATTCGCCCACGCAGGCGATGATGCCGCCGGAGTGGAGATTGATGATGCGCATGATGCGCTCCAGGCGATCGGCCAGGCGATTGACATCGCGGGCGATGCCGGTGGTCTTGTTGGCGTTCTTGCCGCCCACCCGGACGTTCATGTCCCCTTCGGCCAGAAGACGCAAGGTCTCTTGCACGTTGTGAATGTCGCCGCCGACCTGTTGCAGGATGGTCTTGGAGATCAGAAACGAGAGCGCCATCAGCAGCAGGGCTTCCAGCAGCATCTCTTCCAGCAGGATGATGATGTCGTTCATGAAGGTTTTGTTGACATCATCGATGTAGATGCCGGTGCCGACCATCCAGCCCCAGGGTTGAAACCCTTTCACATAGGAGAGTTTGGGAACGGCATCTTTTTGATCGTTGTTGCGACTCCAGTAATAGGAGACAAATCCCGCACCTTGTTTCTTGGCGATTTCCACGAATTCCAGGAAATATTTCTTGCCGAAGGCATCCTGGACATCGGCCATGTTTTTGCCTTCCATCTCCGTTTTGATCGGATGCATGACCATTTTCGGGGTCATGTCGTTGATCCAGAAATAATCCGCCCCCTCTTTTCCGTAGCGCATGGCCCGGATCACCCCTTTGGCACCCTCCTGGGCCTGGGCCTGGGTCAACTCGCCGGCGGTTTGTCTGGTGTGAAAATATTCAATGATATGATGGGCAGTCTCGACCAGATTTTGGGTTTTGAGTGCCCGGTCTTCCATCATGCCGGCTTTTTTGGCATGCAGGGTGACGATTCCGGTGATGCAGATTCCCAGGAGTGCCAGGATTTGAATCAGGGCGATGCGTTTTTGCAGGCTCAATCTTGCGATGAATCCAACCGAAAGATTTTTGAAATGGAATGGTGCTTTCATGAGGCTTGCCTTTTTGCGTTTGAAGGTGAAGCATATCGGACCATGTTACTCTGAAATGCCGATGAATCGGAAGGGCGTTTGACATCGTTATGGAAAATTACCACGTGTACAATCCGTTGGACTCCATGGCCGAATCCAGGGGGGGCGATGCGGCTTTGTCGATTTTGCGACAGGTATTCGGATATCCCTTTTTCCGGGGGGATCAGGAGGCGGTGATCGCCCATCTGGTGGCCGGGGGGGATGCCCTGGTGTTGATGCCGACCGGAGGAGGAAAATCGTTGTGTTTTCAGATTCCGGCGTTGTTGCGTCCCGGATTGGCCGTGGTGGTGTCGCCGTTGATCGCCTTGATGCGGGATCAGGTGTCGGCGTTGCGGCAACTGGGAATCGCGGCGGCGGCGTTGCACTCCAACATGGCCCCCGGCGAGGCCGGAGCGGTTATGCGTCAGGTGGATGATGCCCAACTCAATCTGTTGTACGTCTCGCCGGAACGGTTGCTGGCCGCCCATACCCTGGAGTGGTTGGCCCGCAAGCCGTTGGCGTTGCTGGCCATCGACGAGGCCCATTGCGTCTCTCAGTGGGGACATGATTTCCGCTCCGAATATCTTGGGTTGGGGGTGCTCAGGGAGCATTTTCCCGGCGTGCCACGGGTGGCGTTGACCGCCACGGCGGATCCGCCCACCCGGTTGGAGATCGTCAGACGGCTGAATCTGGATGACGCGCGTCTGTTCATCGGCGGCTTCGATCGTCCCAACATTCGCTATCGGATCACCATCAAGCAGCATCCCCATGAACAGTTGTTGGCGTTCATGCAATCGGAGCATGTCGGCAATGCCGGGATCGTCTATCGTCTCTCCCGCAAGAGTGTCGAGGAGACGGCGGCCTGGCTGGTGAAACGGGGCATTGCGGCCTTGCCCTATCACGCTGGCATGGAAGGGGCGGTGCGTCAACGCAATCAGGATCGCTTTCTGGCCGAAGAGGGGATCGTGATGGTGGCCACCATCGCCTTCGGCATGGGGATCGATAAACCCGATGTGCGCTTCGTGGCCCATCTGGATCTGCCGAAAAGCGTCGAATCCTATTATCAGGAGACCGGACGGGCCGGACGGGATGGATTGCCCGCCGATGCCTTCATGACCTACGGCATGGAGGATGTGGTCATGCTGCGTCGCTTCATCGAAAACTCTCAGGCCGAGGAGGAGTTCCGCCGCGTCGAGCATCACAAGCTGGAAGCCTTGCTCGGATTGTGTGAGAGCGTCGAGTGTCGGCGTGGCATTCTGCTGCGTCACCTGGGCGAAACCATGGAGGAACCGTGCGGCAACTGCGATACCTGTCTGGAGCCGGTCCCGACCTGGGATGGCACCGAAGAGGCGCGTCAGGCACTGTCATGCATCTATCGGACCGGTCAACGCTTCGGGGTGAATTATCTGGTGGATGTATTGAGGGGAGAGAAGAGCGAACGGGTGCTTTCCAACCAGCATCATACGTTGCAGCTGTTCGGCCTGGGGCGCGATCGGAGCGTCGCTTCGTGGAGATCGGTGTTTCGTCAACTGGTGGCCTGGGGTCTGGCCAAGGTCGATGTGACCGGCTATGGAGGCTTGATCCTCGCGGAGTCCTGTCGTCCGGTGTTGCGCGGAGAGCGGATGGTCCGCTTCCGCCTCGATCCGGATGAGGCGCAGAAACCCCGTCGGGAACGGCGCGAGCGCACCGGAAAAGAGCGAAGCTTACGCGATTCGGAGGGGTCGAAAGGAGATGGCTCCTTGATGAGTGCCCTCAAGGCGACCCGCACCCATCTGGCGCGGGAGCAGCAGGTTCCGCCTTTCATCATTTTTCAGGATGCCACCTTGCAAGGCATGCTCGACTCCCGACCCGTCACCCTGGCCGATATGGAACGGATTCCGGGGGTGGGATCCCGCAAGCTGGAGCGGTATGGGGAGATTTTCCTCGGCGTGTTGCGTAGCGGCAAGCCTTATCCCTCCTGACCGGCTGCACGCCTTCATCTGACGATCGAAAGGGAAGCGGGCTAATGTGTTCCCATCAGTCATGCTTCACTCATTCAACATTTCGATCATCCGGGGAGGTTCAGGGTTCCATGGCCAAGGTCAAGGCGCGTTCCAAAATCGTCAATCCCGCGTTTCGCGAGGTGGCCGTTTCCGGCGACGGACGGGATATCACCGGAAATTTCGGCGAATTGATGTCGCTGCGGTTGCCTCAGGACTCCGTGCTGCGGGAGCGGGGCGGGGATTATGCCCTCTACGAGGATGTGTTGCGGGATGATCAGGTGGCCTCCACCTTTCAGCAGCGGCGCATGGCGGTCACTTCCGCCGAGTGGGGGGTGCGCGCGGGTGGGGCGGATCGGGCCAGTCGCATGGCGGCGGATTTTCTCTCGGAGATTCTGCACCGCATCGGTTGGGATGGGGTGACGGATAAAATGTTGCATGGGGTGTTCTACGGCTTCGCGGTCGCGGAGTGTCTCTGGGGGCGGGATGGGGCGCGGGTGACGCTGGAGGCGATCAAGGTGCGCAAGCAGCGTCGTTTCGCCTTCGACCACAGCGGACGCCCCTTGCTGATCACCACCGATAATCCCAATGGTGAACCGGTTCCGGCGCGCAAATTTTGGCATTTTCACGCCGGGTCCGACAACGACGACGAACCTTACGGGCTGGGCTTGGCCCATTGGCTCTACTGGCCGGTGTTTTTCAAGCGCAACGGGCTGAAATTGTGGCTGATTTTCATGGACAAGTTCGGCATGCCCACGGCGATGGGGAGTTATCCGACCAATGCCACCGAGGAGGAGAAGCGGCGTTTGTTGTCGGCGTTACGGGCCATTCAGACCGATTCCGGCATCATCGTGCCCGAGGGGATGAAGGTGGAATTGATCGAGTCATCCAGAGGCGGTCAGGTGAGCTATGAGAGCTTTCTCGACCGGATGAACGCGGCCATCGCCAAGGTCACGCTGTCGCAGACCTTGACCACCGACGCGGGCGGGGGGCAGTACAAGGCCGATGTGCACAAGCATGTGCGCAACGAAGTGGTGAAGGCGGATGCGGATTTGATCTGTGACAGCTTCAACCGGAGTGTGGTTTCCTGGTTGATGGCGTGGAACTTTCCCGGAGCCCTGCCGCCGAAGGTGTGGCGTCGCGTTTCCGAGGACAAGGATTTGCGTCCGTTGGCCGAGCGGGATCGCATTCTGTTCGATATGGGATTGCGCCCCACCGAGGAGTATCTCCGCACCACCTACGGAGAAGGCTGGCGGGCGGAGTGATGTCGGGGTCCAGGGGCCATTGGCCCCTGGTGGGGTCCAGGGGCGAAGCTCTTGGGACGTTCAGGCCATTTTTACGTAAAATTGATTTGCCTGAAAGTCAAAACCCTGGGGGATGAATCCCCCAGACCCCCTCTTTATTTCAATAGTGAACCGTACCGATCAACTCATGCCGCTGGAGTCGTGGGTCACTTGGATGATTTCATCGTTGGCGCGGCGGATTTTTTCGATGCTTTCGGTGATTTCGCGGGCCGTATCCGAGGCTCCGGCGGTATTTTTCAGAATTTCCGCCATTTTTTTGGAGATCAGGTTGGTGGCCTCGGCGGTCTGACGCGCCAGATCCTTGACTTCGTTGGCCACCACGGCGAATCCTTTTCCCGCCTCTCCCGCGCCGGCGGCTTCGATGGCGGCATTCAGGGCCAGCATGTTGGTCTGTCCGGCGATATTCTTGATCATCTTGACCGCCTGTCCGATCTCCTGGGCGGAGATGGCCAATTTTTCGATCACCTGGGCATTGTTGCGGCTGAAGCCATCCGCTCGTCTCAGCTCTTCCGTGGCCTCCTGAACCTTCTCGTAGAGTTCTTCCACGAGCAGTTGGGCTTCGTCCAGGGATTGCAATTTGGGTATCTTGTTCATGCTTTTTGTTCCTGAATGGTGAAATCCGGAACCGGCCCGGAATCCGAGGTTGCGCGTGACCGATAGAATAGCGTGTGACAAGGCGTCTTGAAATGGATTTTTTTACATCTCTTCCAACCATCCCGCCAGTTCGCGCCGCACGATGACGCCGAGGGCGTCGATCCAGGAGGGCGCGTCGTTGAGACAGGGCAGATAAAGAAAACGTCTTCCCCCGGCCTGCCGAAAAATCTCCTCGCCCTGGACCGCGATCTCTTCCAGGGTTTCCAGGCAATCGGCGGCGAAGCCCGGACAGACCACCGCCAGTTCGTCTACGCCCTGGTTCGGCAACTCCCGGAGCAGGCGCGCCGTATCCGGGAGCAGCCACGGCTCCCGACCGAAGCGGGACTGATAGCCCAAACGCCATTGATCCTCCTCCAGATGCAATTCCTTGGCCAGCAATCGGGCGGTTTCGGCGCACTGGTCGGCGTAGGGATCCCCCTGATCCACGAATCGCTGCGGCAGGCCGTGAAAGGAGAAAAGCCAGTGTCGGGGCGGATTCTTCCCCCGGGCGGCGCGGATGGTGTCGGCCAGGGCGGCGATGTAGCCGGGATCGCTCGCGAAAGGGGGCGCGAAGCGCAACGCCGGCTGAAAGCGTCGCTGGACGAAGGCCGCGCAGACCGCATCGGTGATGGTGGCGTTGGTGGCGCAGGAATATTGCGGAAAGAGGGGAACGATCAGGATCCGTTGGATTCCGGCGTCGGTCATGGTATGAAGGATTTCGGCGAGTCCCGGTTGACCGTAGCGCATGGCCAAGGCCACCCGGATGGTGGCTCCCAATTGCGCCGTCACTCCGGCGGTCACGGCCTGGGAGTGATGCAGCAGCGGGGAGAGGCCATCCTCTCGCCAGATTTTCCGATAGAGTGCGGCGGAGCGGGGGGAGCGTTTCGGCAGGATCACCCCATGCAACAGCGGCAGCCAGAACCAGCGGGGCAGATCCACCACCCGCCGATCGGAGAGAAACTCGCGGAGAAAACGCCGCACTGCTTGCGGTTCCGGGGCGTCGGGGGTGCCCAGTTGGACCAGCACGACGCCAATGGACGGTTGGACCACGTGGATATCCTCCGGCTCTAGGAGTGATGGTTGCAGGGGCGGATCGCTCTGGATCGTTCAATCGTCCGCTTGCCGCAAATGATAAGCTCAAAGAGTCCGCGATTCCAGGCGTGGCGTGCCCGGCGCGCCGGATTCCGGATCGTGATTCCGTATCAGGGGGGAAGGCAATTATGAACCGGTTGATCCATGACGGGTCACGCCTCACACTTTTGTGAGAGGATCCGATGATTCCTCGCATTCTCATCTCCGCGACCCGGAAAAGCTCCGGCAAGACCACCGTCGCCCTGGGCCTGGGTGCCGCCTGGACCGCTCAGGGGTTGGCGGTACGCCCCTTCAAGAAGGGGCCGGATTTCATCGATCCCGCCTGGTTGACCCGCGCGGTCGGAGCCACCTGTCACAATCTCGATTTTTTCATGATGGGCCGATCGCTTATCCTGGAGAATTTCACGCGCCATGCCGCCGGGGGCGATGTGGCACTCATCGAGGGCAATCACGGCTATTACGATGGTCAGGATCTGGAGGGGTCGGATTGCGGCGCGGCCCTGGCGGAGTTGCTGCGCGTTCCGGTGCTGCTGGTAGTCGATTGCAAGGGGGCTTCCCGAGGCATCGCCGCGCTGGTGAAAGGACATCTCGACTTTCCGGGCGGAAGCTGGATCCGGGGGTTGGTGCTCAACAACATCGGCTCGCCCCGGCATGAACAGCGACTGCGCGCGGCGTTGGAGCGGTTCTGTCCGGTGCCGATTCTGGGCGCGATCCCGAGAAATCGCGCCATGGAGATCGATGAACGTCATCTGGGTCTGCAACCCGTGGCCGAGGGAGAGGCACCCCAGGAGCGGTTGCGGGTGATCCGCGAAATCATCGCCGCTCATGTCGATCTG
Source organism: Magnetococcales bacterium (assembly GCA_015231295.1). Lineage (GTDB taxonomy): Bacteria > Pseudomonadota > Magnetococcia > Magnetococcales > Magnetaquicoccaceae > Magnetaquiglobus. The sequence goes on from JADGBU010000033.1 coordinate 18,596, forward strand.
GAGGCGATTCTGGCCTTGGCCCGATCGGCCCCCGCCTGGCCCGAGTCGCCGACTCCTCCGGTGGCGCGACCCTTCCGCCGTCCGGCCCGGAACGCCTCTTCGGAACCGGTACGGGTGGCCATGGCCCTCGACGAGGCCACCCACTTCTACTATCCGGAGAATCTGGAGGCGTTGCGCGAGGCCGGGGTGGAACTGGTGCCGTTTTCGATGCTCAACGCCTCCGAACTCCCCTCCGGGGTGGAGGGTCTTTATCTGGGTGGCGGCTTTCCCGAGGTGTTCATGGAGGCACTGGCGGGCAATCGGAGTCTGTTGGCGCAGATTCGTCGTTGCGCCGAGGCGGATCTGCCGATCTTCGCCGAATGCGGCGGATTGATGATGCTCGCGGAGCGGATCACCTGGGGCGAGCGTCACGCGGCGATGATCGGAGCCCTGCCCATCGAGGTGAGCGTGGAGAAAAAACCGGTGGGATACGGCTACATGCGGATCGAAGGGGGAGAGGGGCTCTCCTGGCCGGGGGCGGGGGTGGAGGTGGCCTGTCACGAGTTTCACCACTCGCGGGTGACGCGGGTGGGTGAGGGGGTCGAATTCGCCTTTCGGGTGCTGCGGGGGTACGGGGTCGATGGCCGACACGATGGCTTGATCTATCGTCGCATCCTGGCCTGTTATGCCCATGTCCATGCCGAGGGCTCGCCGGGATGGGCCGAATTTCTCGCCGATTTCTGGCGCGCAAAAAAGAGAAAATAATCGGTTCCAATATCATGGAATCGTGATATACTAATATGTGCTTGTGTTCGAGAATCTCCAGCAGGCACCCAAAACCACGTGGCAACATACGACAGAGAGACCGGAACCATGAAACTTGCGGTATGTATCTACGAAGGACCCTACAATCATGCGGCATCGGACAGCGCGTATAATTTCATTCAGGCCGCTGTCCAGAAAGGACATGAGATCAAAGGGATTTTTTTCTATCATGACGGGGTTTACAACGTCACCAAGCTGATGGAGCCGCCGCAGGACGATCGGCACATCGCCAACCGCTGGTCGGCACTCGGGGCTACTGGAATCGACATCGTGGTCTGTATCGCCGCCGCCAAGCGTCGCGGTATCGTCGATGACGTCCTGGTGCCCAACGTGCGGATCTCGGGATTGGGACAACTGACCATGATGGCCATCGAAGCCGACCGGCTCGTGGTTTTCGGCGACTGACTAGGGAGTTCGGGAAATGGCGGAAGATATCAAAAAAATCATGTTCACCGTCCGCAAGCCACCGCATGGCACGATTTATGTGTATGAGGGGCTGGAGGTCAAACTGATCATGGCGGCGTATGATGCCGACATCTCGGTGGTCTTCATGGATGACGGCGTGTTCGCGGTCAAGAAGGGACAGGATACCAAGGCTCTGGGCATCAAAGGCTTCGAGGCCACCTACGGTGCGCTGGTCGATTACGAAATCACCAAGGTCTTCGTGGATCGTCAGTCCATGGAAGAGCGTGGCATGACCGAAGAGGATCTGCTGGTGATCGGCGAGGACGAGGATACCGAAGAGCCCATCAAGCCCCAGGTGGTGGACAGCGATGAAATCGCCGCCATGATGGCTGAACAGCATAACATTCTGGCCTTCTGACCGACGGATATCGAGGAGAACCTGGTCATGCTGCACACCGTGAACAAATCCCCCTTCCAGAACACCTCTCTGGAAAGCTGCGTCCGTTTCAGTCGTCCCGGCGATGTCATCTTGCTGATCGAAGATGGCGTGCTGGCGGCCCAGGCCGGAAGCGCGAAGACTCCTCTGCTGGAAGAGGCGTTGCAAAAGTGTCAGGTGCTCGCCCTGAGCGCGGATCTCAAGGCTCGGGCCTTGACCGATCTGGTGCCGGGTGTTCAAATCACCGACTACAACGGCTTCGTGGATCTGGTGGAGCAAAACACCACCCACTCCTGGCTGTAAACGACTCATTTCCATTTCGGGTTGCGGGTCGGCCTTGGCCGGACGCAACCCGAAAATGAACCCGATGGAGGAGGAGGAGCGTCCGTGAAGTCTCCCACATCCCTGGCAGGACGATTGTCGCGAACGTCCTTCCTGATCCTGGTGCTGTTCGTGGCGTGGATCGCGACCCCGTTTTCGGTTCAGGCCGATCCGCCCCAACCGGAAAAAGCCGTGCGTGGTCCCTGTGTCCGCGATGCCGAATGGATGCGGCGCAATCATATGGATTTTTTGAAACACAAACGGGAAGAGACCGTGCGGGAGGGGATCGCCGTCAAATCGGAATCCTTCCTCTCCTGCGCCGGGTGTCATACCAGCCGGGAGCGGTTCTGCGACCGCTGTCACGCCTATGCCGCCGTGTCGCCCAATTGTTTTGAATGCCATCAATATCCCAAATGACCCCTTTCGGGAAACTTCAGCCATGACCATGGATAGAAGAACGGTTTTGGGCCTGGGAGGGGCCATCGCCGCCGGAGTGGCACTGGCACCGGGCCTCCATTTGTTCGCCGCCCCGGCCAATTCAACCTCCCCGGACTCCGGTTCGGCGCAACCGGGCAAACGATGGGGCATGCTCATCGACACCACCCGTTGCAGCAGCGATTGTACCGCTTGCCTCTCCGCCTGCCGGACGGAAAACAATGTCCCCTTGTACGGCGATCCGGATCGGGATATCCACTGGATCCGCAAGGTGGAACTCCGGGATCAGAACCGCCGTCAGCTTCCGGTCAATCTGCCGGTGCTGTGCAATCACTGCGAAAATCCTCCGTGCGTGCATGTCTGTCCCACGGCGGCCTCGTTCGTGCGTCACGACGGCCTGGTGCTGATCGACAAACATCGCTGCATCGGATGCCGCTATTGCATCATCGCCTGTCCCTACAAGGCGCGTTCGCTGGTCTTCTACAAGACCAAGCCGCCCCGCGATGCCAATCCCAACGTGCCGATCCGCGCGGCGGGCGTGGTGGAAAAGTGTACCTTCTGCGCCCATCGCCTCGACGAGGGCAAAATGCCGGCCTGCGTCGAAGCCTGCGCCAAGGCCGACAAGAACGCCATGATCTTCGGGGATCTCAACGATCCCAACTCCGAGATTCATCAGCGTCTCCTCAAGGAGAAGACCCAAACCATCCGTGCCGATCTGGGTCTCAAACCCCATGTCCACTACAAGGGAATCTAGGAGGCCGTCATGCTGAGTGAATATTCCGCCATCGAAGGCCGCTCCCCCGGATACTGGAAACTGTTCGCCGCCCTCGGCGGACTGGTGCTGATGGGAGCGGCGGCGTTCCTGTATGTCGAACATCACGGTCACGCCGTGACCGGCATGAACAACCAGATCGTCTGGGGCTTGCCCCATGTGTTCGCCATCTCCCTGCTGGTGATGGCCTCCGGAGCCCTGAACATGGGCTCCATGTCCACGGTGTTCGCGGTCAAGCAGTTCGAGCAGTTCGGACGGTTTTCGGCGTTTCTGTCGATCGCGCTGCTCATCGGCGGACTGGCGGTGCTGATGCTCGATCTGGGCCGCCCGGACAATATGCTGCTGCCTATGGTCTACATGAACTTCCGCTCCATGTTCACCTGGAACGTCTTTCTGTACACCGGATTCATGACCCTGTGCATCCTCTATCTCTGGACCATGTTCGAGTACAAGCAGTACAAGAAGTTCGTCGGCACGGCGGCCTTCGGCTGGCGTCTGGTGCTGACCACGGGCACGGGCTCGATCTTCGGCGTGATCCAGGGGCGTGAGGTGTTTGGCTCGGCGATCACCGCGCCGACCTTCGTGGCCATCTCGCTGACCTCGGGTACGGCCCTGGGCATTCTGCTGCTCTTCTTCACCTTCCGTTTCACCCGCCGCGAGCTGGATGACCGCCTGATCTTCGGCATGCGCAATGCCATGATCTTCTTCCTGATGCTGGTGGCCTATCTGCTGGTGGTGGAAAAGTTCACCCGCTTCTACGATCCCGCCTCCTATGATGTGGAGATGTGGATTCTCACCGGCCCCTGGGCATGGCTGTACTGGCTCGGGGTGTGGGGCGTGGGGGTGGTGGTTCCGCTGGCTCTGCTGTTCAATCGTCGCATCGGCAACAGCGTGCGGGGTGTGTTGACCGCCTCCGGTTATGTGGTGGCGGGTGCCTTCTGTTTTGTGGCCCATACCCTCCTGGCCGGTCAATCCTATCCCTTCGATCTGTTTCCGGGATACACCATCACCAGCGTGTTCCAGGATGGTCAGGCGGGCACCTATATGCCTACCCTGTGGGAACTGATGCTCGGATTGGGTGGAGTGGGCATCTCCGGCTTGATCTATCTGTTGGGGATCCGTTTTTTCCGCATGCTGCCCGCCAGGGGCGAAGCCCCCAAAGGTTGGGAGCTTCCCTGGAATCCCTGATCGTTTCGTCATGGCCGCTTTTCCCCCGTGCCGCGTGATTGCGGTGCGGGGGCTTTTTTCAGTTCACGATGGGAGAGCCTGCCTGTGAGCGTCATCCTGAGGGCGATTCAGAAAACCTCCGGCCAGACTCCACTCCAGAAGCTCTCCGCTCCCGCCGGAATCGCCCCCCGAACCCCCGTCCGTTTCCGGTCCCGACCAGGATTTTGGATCACCTTGACGGTGAATCTTCTCTTGGTGCTCGTCATCGCTTATGATGCGTTCCGATGGATCCGATCAGAGTGGCATGTCGGGGATTCCGGGGCTTCGGTCGCGGCACCCGACGCGATCCCCGCCGAGTCGGCCAAACCCGTCACGGAGACGGATTGGAATCACTGGCATCCATTCGGTCGCGGGGTGACGGTCGGCAGCACCCGCGAGCAGCCCAAGGCGAATGTGCCAGAAGATGCCCCCGAATCCCGGTTGAATCTGACCCTGACCGGGGTGCTGGCCTCCCATGGCGCGGCTCCGTCGCGGATCCTAGTGAATGGCGGGGGCGGCGAAGGGGGGAAAATTTTTGCCAGTGGCCAGACGCTTCCCGGCGATGCGAAGATCGCCTCGGTGCGACCCGATCGGGTGATTCTGGAGAAGAATGGTCATTTCGAAACCTTGAAGCTGCCCAGAAGCGTGGTGCCCCTGGATGGAAAATCCGCCCACGTCGCCGCGCCACCGCCTCCGAGCGAGGCGGCGATCGCTCTGGGACGGTTGCAGGAGCAGTTCCAGAGCCAGCCGGATGTGGTGCTCGGTCAGTTCGTGGTGGTGCCGGTGAACAAGGATGGTGTGTTCGGAGGGTATGCGCTGCAATCGGCCAGAGAGCCGGAACTGCTGGAAAAATTGGGCCTGGTGCCCGGAGATGTGATCACGAAGATCAACGGGGTGGCTCTGACCTCGCCCATGAAGGGGGTGGAGGCCCTGGCCGGTCTGGGAAAGAGTCAGTCGCTGCATCTGACTCTGTTGCGCGGCGGCAAGTCGATGACGATCCAGCACGCCATCGGAGCCCATTGATATCAAGAATTGGATGACGCTTTGGGGGATACCATCGATACGACGTTCTTTCGGGTTTCGCGGGGGGTGTGGGTTGTGGCCCTGTTGATGGCGGCCCGACCGGTGTGCGCCGAGGAGTTGACGCTCAATCTCAAAGGCGCGGACCTGACCACCCTGGTGGAAACCGTTGCCCAGGCTACCGGTCGCAACTTCATCCTCGATCCTCAGATCAAGGGCAAGGTCACGGTCATCTCCTCCAAACCGATGACCGAAAAGGATCTCTACCGGATGTTTCTCTCCATTCTGGAGGTTCACGGCTACATCGCCGTGCCGACGGATAACGGAGCCATCAAAATCATCCCGGATACCGAAATGAAATACAGCGGAGCCTCCCGAAGCGAGGAGATCTCCGACGGCAGCGAAGTGGTGACGCGGGTCTTCAAGCTCAAGCATGTCAGTGCCGCCAAACTGCTGAGCGCGCTGCGTCCCATGGCCAGTCCCAAATCCCATATGGCCTCTCACGACGAAGGCAATCTGCTGATCATTTCGGATCACGCCGATGTCACCGAGCGTCTGGCCACCATCGTGCATCGGGTCGATCAGCCCGATGAGGGGGATGTGGAGGCCATCAAGCTGGAAAACGCCTCCGCGTCGGAGGTGGCCCGGGTGATCAACGCCCTGGAGCAGAGCGGGCATGTCGCGCCGACGGGCGGGGGCCAGGGTCAGGCCGCCCAGGCCGCCGCCCGAACCCCGGCGGTGGCCGATGACCGGACCAATACCATCCTCCTCGGGGGCGACAAGGCCACCCGTGTCCGCTTGCGGGCCATCATCACCCATCTGGATACCCCGGTCGAAGTGACCGGAAATACCCGCGTGGTCAATCTGCGCCATGCCAATGCCAAAAAGATGGTCGATGTGTTGGCCTCCATGGGACAGGATTATGTGAAAAATACCCAAAAGGAGAAAAAACCCGAAACCGCCGCCGGCATCGTCAATGTTCAGGCCTACGAGGGCAACAACTCCCTGGTGATCACCGCGCCGCCCACGCTGCTCAAGTCGATGCAGGATGTGATCCGTCGGCTCGATGTCCGTCAGGCCCAGGTGCAGGTGGAGGCGATCATCGTCGAGGTGTCGGTGAAAAAGGCCGCTGAACTCGGGGTCCAGTGGGGTATTCTCGGGGGCAAGGGCGACAACAAGGGGGTGATCGGTGGCACCAACTTTTCCAACGCCAGCCCGAGTCTGATC
>JADGBU010000317.1 GCA_015231295.1 Magnetococcales bacterium
TGTGGCGGGAATCGGGACGCTGGGATTTCTACGGCAAGGAACTGTTGCGCCTGACCGATCGGCACGAACGGGAGTTCTGTTTCGGTCCGACCCACGAAGAGGTGATCACCGATCTGGCCCGTCGTGAACTGAAATCCTATCGGCAACTGCCGGTCAATTTCTATCAGATCCAGACCAAATTTCGCGACGAGATCCGTCCCCGTTTCGGCATCATGCGGGGCCGCGAATTTCTGATGAAAGATGCCTACTCCTTCGATATGGATGCCGAGGGACTGGATGTCAGCTATCGGACCATGTACGAAGCCTATGGCCGCATCTTTCGTCGTTGCGGTCTGCGGTTTCGTCCCGTGGAGGCGGATACCGGCAGCATCGGCGGTTCGGCCTCGCACGAATTTCACGTTCTGGCGGCGTCGGGCGAGGATGTCATCGTCTCCTGTTCTCGTTGCGACTACGCCGCCAATCTGGAAAAGGCCGCCAGCGGTCCGCTTCCCGCTCCCGCCGATTCCGACGCATCCCCTCTGACGCTGGTCGAAACCCCCGGCAAAAAGAGCATCCAGGAGGTCAGCGACTTTCTGAAGATTCCGGTGACGCGCCTGGTCAAGACTCTGGTGGTGGAAGGGGACGGCCAGGCCTTTCTGCTGCTGGTGCGCGGCGATCACGAACTCAACCCGATCAAGGCGGCGGCGGCCCTGGGAGTCCAGCAACTGCTGATCCCGGAACCGGCCCGCATCGCCGAGTTGACCGGAGGGCTTCCGGTGGGTTTTCTCGGTCCGGTGGGCACCCCGCTGCCGGTGGTGGCGGATGCCGTGCTGGAAAACATGAACGGTTTCGTCTGCGGCGGCAACGCCCCGGATCGTCACTGGAGCGGTGTCACCTGGGAGCGGGATCTGCCCCGTCCCCGCTTCGTCGATCTGCGCAACGCGGTGCCGGATGATCCCTGCCCCCGCTGCGCCGATGGACGATTGGCCCTGGATCGGGGCATCGAGGTGGGACATGTCTTCAAGCTGGGCGAGAAGTATTCCAAGGCCCTGGGGGTGGCGGTCCTGGATCAGGAGGGCAAAGAGCGCACCCCGATCATGGGATGCTACGGCATCGGCGTTTCCCGGATCGTGGCGGCGGCCATCGAGCAGAATCACGATGCCAACGGCATCATCTGGCCGGTGGCCCTGGCCCCCTTCGAGGTGGAGATTCTGCTCGCCAATCCCAACGACCCCCTCTCCAAGGAGACCGCCGAAACCCTCTATGTCGAGTTGCGCGCCCGGGATGTCGCCGTACTTCTCGACGATCGGGATGAACGGCTCGGCATCAAGTTCAAGGATGCCGACCTGATCGGCTGTCCGGTGCGGGTGATGGCCGGAGGACGCGCCCTGAAAGAAGGCAAGGTGGAGATCCAACTCCGCAAGGGGGGCGATCCTCTGCTGGTCCCGGTCGGAGAGGCCGTGACCACCCTGATCGACCGGTTGCAAAGCCTGCTCGAAGAGGAGGCCCAAACCGGCCCCTGAACCAAACGCCGCACGATTTCCCGGTTGGTGGCAAGAGCGTATTCGGTTGTCGAACCGATGCGCTCTCCACCAATCGTCATCCCTGCCCATGACCACAGCCATCGCGCCTTGCGATGGTGATCGCGGTTCACGAATTGCATAATCATCTTTGCAAGAGCTCTCATCTTGCACTATCATAAAATTGATTGGTATCATCAACAGCATCAATACATTAACGCAGATCGGGCAGGAGGCATCCCATGGCCAAGGATTCACGACCGAAAGGCATGCTGTGCAAAAATGAACATGACAGTTTATTGGCCATCAAGGTATCACTCCTGACCCGCGTTTCCGGCGATTCGGCTTTCAGCCATGCGGTATTCTGGATCTTCGACAATCTGCCGAGCATGCACCAGCACGAATTCAAGCCCAAAAAGTGCGAAAAGTGCAAAGGCAAGGATTGTGAAGCATTCAAGAGATTGAAGGAAATCAGAAAAATGGTCTCCGATCCGGCCACCATCGACCAGGGCATCAGCCGATTGACCGAGATCTATCGGATTCCCATGCCGCCTCCCGACGTCCACTGAACGACCAACCGTCACTCCTGGGCGTGCAAATCGATCTGAATCCGCAATCCCCCCAACTCCGGTGAGGAACCCATCGTCAGCGTGCCGTGATAGGCGGTGACAATCTCTTGCACCACCGCCAGGCCGATTCCATAACCGGGCACCGACGGATCGGCGCGCGCGCCTCGTTCCAGCAGTCGCGCCTCCTGGGAGGGGGGAACTCCGGGGCCGTCGTCTTCCACGACGATCCGCAAGGTGTCTGCCCGGATGATGTGGCAACGCACGGTACTCCTGGCCCATTTGCAGCCATTGTCCAACAGGTTGCCGATCAACTCCAGCCAATCCTCCCGATCCACCCGCGCCATCACGCCGGCAGGCAGTCGGGTTTCGATGCGCACACCCCGGTTGCGGTGCATGTGATGCATCATATCGACCAGTACGGCAAGTTCCGCGCCCAGATCCAGGGGCGGAGAGGCCCCATGGGAACCCGCCACCCGAACCTGTTTGAGAATCCGACCGGTCAAGGCGTCGATGGTCTGAATCTGCTGTTGCATGGTGGCGCGCAGTTGGGCGTGATCTTCCAGTTCCGGGCGTTCGGTGAGTTGCAGCAACAGGGTCAGGGGGGTGCGGATGGCATGGGCCAGATTGCCGCTCGCCTCTCTGGAGTGTTGCAGTCGATGGGAGAGAATC
>JADGBU010000034.1:0-8190 GCA_015231295.1 Magnetococcales bacterium
TGACGGGACCGGAATCCGGGGTGACGGGACCGGAATCCGGGGCATGACAGGATCCTGAAGGGGGTGTGGAGCGGGTTACAGGGGGGTGGGGGGCCGGAACCGGCTCTCAAGGGTGACGCCGGTCCCGATTTTTTCTCGCAATTGGGAATGGATGCCGCCTCCGGATTCCCGCAGATAGGAATGACGCCTGCTACCACCAGGCTTTCGGGGAGTCGGCATGGGGGGTGTCGTGGCATTTTTCGCACAACATGGGCGAGAAGGCCACCTTGCCATGACAGACCCCGCAGAACTGACCGCGCAACACGGCGTTCATGCTGATGGCGTTGCCTTTGGCCACCGGCAGGAAGATGGCCGGATGGCAGTTCGAGCACTCCAGCCACTGGGTGTGGGTGCCATGGGGAAAGGTGACGTGGGGCATGTTGCGGGTATTGGTCATCCGGATCACGGAATCGAGCTTTTTCATGGGCTCTTTGCCCGTGATTCCGGTGCGGGGCGTGATCAGACCACGGTTCAGGGCGCTGACCCAGTCCACCGCCCCCCGGCGGTCTGAAGGGAGATCCTTTAAACCTCGGGCCGGATCTTGCAACAGGATCAGGGTGCGGTTGGCAGGATCGTGTATCTTGTCCTTGGCCAGCAAGGAGCGGTGTTCCGGTTCCTTGTCGGCACCCGTGGCGGGCAGGATCGAACCACACAGCGCAAGACCCGTCAACACCCAATGGATTGGCTTCATGATGCGCTCTCTCGGCAGAAAGAAATGAACGATTCCTCTTCATCTGCAATCTCCCGGCCGAATTCGGATCTGTGGGCATCCCGACTGCCCACCCCGTTTCCATTGGTGCGTTTTTTTTCCATCACCAGTCTGGTGGCCATGATCGTGGTGGCTTCGGCACTGGGATGGTTTTTCTACAAATTGCAAATCGAAAGTCTGCTGCATCTGGGAGAACGGCAGAACGTGGCCTTGACCCGCGCCTTTGCCAATACCCTCTGGCCTCTGCTGCAAGGTTTTCTGCGCGAGGTCGGGCGTCTGGGACCGGATGAACTGCCGGTGCATTCCCTGCTCGCCAGTCTGGATTTCACCGTGCGTCATCTGGTGTCGGATATCGATGTGGTGAAGGTCAAGCTTTACGATCAACGGGGGCTGACCGTTTACTCTTCCCAGTCCACCCAGATCGGTCAGGATCAGTCCAACAATTCGGGGTTCCGGGCGGCCTTGCAGGGCAATGTCACCAGTCAATTGATTTTTCGCAATGAGTTCAGCTCGTTCGACGGGGTGCTCGAAGACCGGAATCTGATCTCCAGTTATGTGCCTTTGAGAAAAAACAACGAGATCGTCGGGGTTTTCGAGCTTTATTACGATGTCACGGAGATCATCGAGCAGATCGCTTTGGCCCGCTGGAAGGTGTTCCTGCTGATGGGCGGGTGCTTTCTGGTGTTGTACGGGGTACTGTTCGTGATCGTGGGTCGTGCCCAGCGGTTGATTCAGCATCAGAACTCCACCCTGCTGGTCTATCTCGACGAGATTCGCCACTCCAACCAGTTGCTGGAAGAACGGGTGCTGGAACGAACCCGGAGTCTCTCCCAGGTCAACGAGTCCCTGGAAAATGAAATCCAGGAGCGGAGGCGTACCGAAGAGGAGTTGCGCAAGCTCACCTGTGCGGTGGAACAGAGCCCGGTTTCGGTCATCATCACCGATCTGGCCAACCGGATCGAGTACGTCAATCCCAAATTCTGCCAGGTGACGGGTTACACCCTCGCCGAAATCAAGGGTCGCAATCCCCGGATTCTTAAATCCGGTCGCATGTCCGAAAACGAGTACTCCGGCATGTGGCAGGATCTGAAACGCCACAACGAGTGGCGGGGCGAGTTTCTCAATCGCCGGAAAAACGGGGAGCTGTTCTGGGAGTATGCCTCCATCTCCCTGATCCGCGACGATCGGGGGGTTCCGACCCATTATCTGGCGGTCAAGGAGGATATCACCGAACGTAAACTGGCGGCGGAACTGATCCAGCGCAATGAATTGCGGTTGCGAACCATCATGGAAAACGTGGTCGAGGGGATCATCACCACCGACCGCAACGGCATCATCGAGTCGGTCAACCCGGCGGTGGAAAAGATGTTCGGCCTCGGAGCGCAGCAACTGGTGGGCAACAACATTCGCATGCTGGTGCCCCAACCTTATGCGGCCAGACACGATCGCTACATTCAGAACTATCTGGAATGGTTTGAAGCAAACGTCAAGAAACGCATCACCGTGCCGCTTCGCGGGGAGATTTTCTTCGAGCGCGAGCTGGAGGCCCACCGGGCCGATGGAGAGCTGTTTCCGCTGGAACTCACCGTCAGCCATGTCAGCATGGACGATCGCAGTCAGTTCATCGCCACCATGCGCGATATCAGCGAGCGTAAAAAGAGTCAGGCCGAAATGGAAATCGCCCGGAGCAAATCTTTTCAGCACGAAAAGATGGTGGCCATGGGCACCCTGGCCGCCGGGATCATCCACGAAATCGGCAATCCGATCGCCGCCATCTCCGGTCTGGTGGAGGCCCTGCTGGACGATCCCTCCGATGCGTCGCTCAGAGAGGAGCATCTGGGGCTCATTGGCCAGCAGATCGACCGGCTGCTGGCGATCATCCGGGAGGTGGCCGAATTCTCCCAGCCCCAGACCGACACCCGGCAACTGGTCGATCTCAACGGGTTGATCCAGGCCACGTTGCGGATCATGCGGTTCGACAAGCGGGTTCGCAACCGGGTCGAGTGTCGCATGGAACTCGACCCGGAACTGCCGGCGGTGCTCGTCTCGGCAGACCAGTTGCGACAGGTGTTGATCAACCTGATCATCAACGCCGCCGACGCCCTCTCTTCGGTCGGAGTCGAAGCCCCGTTCATTCTGGTCCGCTCCGGTCTGCGCGGGAACCGGATCCGGGTCGATGTGGAGGATAACGGGCCGGGTATGGATGCGTTCACCCGGCAGCATGCCTTCGATGCCTTTTTTACCACCAAGCCGGTTGGCAAGGGGACTGGTCTGGGATTATCCTTGTGCTTCAATATCATTGCCGAGCACGGTGGAGATATGGCCATTGCCAGTCAGGCTGGAGAGGGGAGCTGTGTCAGTTTTCAATTGCCTTTGGAGAGTGGTGGAGGATAACCCATGGAGACCCCGTTGCATCTCCTGGTCGTGGATGATGAACCGGCGATCCGACAGGTTCTGCTCGGGACGTTGCGCAAGGCCGGCTATACGGCGGAACAGGCCGGAGATGGAGAAACCGCGCTGGAAATTCTCGGCAAGGGGAATGTGGATGTGGTGATCTGTGACATCCGCATGCCCGGCATGGATGGCATCGAGTTGATCCGGCGGGTCCGGGCTGCCGGGATGGATACCCTGTTTTTGATCATGACCGCCTTCGCTTCTGTGAATACTGCCATTGAGGCCATGCGCGCTGGTGCGTATGATTACATGATCAAGCCGTTGCGCAGGGAGGATGTGCTGCACCGGCTGGTGCAGATGGGCAATGTGATCCGTCTGCAAGACGAGAACCGTACCTTGCGTCAGATCGTCCGGGGCAAGGACGGGGTCTTTCCGATGGTCTCCTCGGCCATGCAGCGGCTGGACCGTCAGATCCAGAAAGTGGCCCGGACCACGCATACGGTGCTGATCACCGGAGAGTCGGGCACCGGAAAAAGCGTGCATGCCAAGGCGATCCACGATGCCAGCCCCCGATCTCAGGAGTTGTTCATTCCGGTCAACTGCGGATCGATACCGGATCATCTCCTGGAAAGCGAATTTTTCGGTCATATGAAAGGATCCTTCACCGGGGCGGATCGCAACAAGAAAGGACTGTTCATGGAGGCGGATCAGGGCACGCTGTTCCTGGACGAGATCGGAGAGCTGCCGTTGCATCTTCAGGTGAAGCTGCTGCACGTCCTGGAACAGAACCAGGTGCGGGCCGTGGGCAGTGAGCAGTTCCGCAAGATCGATGTCCGGATCATCGCGGCCACCAACAAGAATCTCAAGGCGATGGTGGGAGAGGGGACGTTCCGGGAGGATCTCTATTTTCGGTTGAACGTTTTCTCCCTGCACATTCCCCCGCTGCGGGAGAGGCCGCAGGATCTGGAAGTGTTGATGGATCATTTTCTGCGAAAGAATGGAGCCAAACTCGGTAGCGGAGTGGTGCTGTCCCTCTCCTCCGAGGCGCGGGAGGCCATGTTGAACTACGAATGGCCCGGCAATACCCGTGAGTTGGAAAATGCCCTGGAACGGGCGGCCATTCTCACCGAGGATGGCCTGATCGGTCTGGAGGATCTGCCCGAGACGGTTGCGCTCTGCGCTGCTCCGGTCTGTGAGCCGACGGCGGATACCGAATCCGGACTCCTCCCCGGATCTGGAGGGAAGAGTCTGCGGGAGCGGATGCGCAATATGGAGATTCAACTGATTCTGCAAGCCATCGACGAGGCGGATGGGGATCGTAAACTGGCGGCCAGGGAACTGGGCATTGGTTTGTCCAGTCTTTATCGCAAACTCGAACAGTCCCAGATGACCCGGATGTGAGATCGGGCTCAAGGAGGGGAAGGAGCAATGATGCAAACAAAACAGTGGCTGGCGGGCTTGGCGATGGTCTGCTCCTTGTCTGCCGGAGGGGCGATGGCCGCTCCGGAGGATGACTACAAGGAGGGGTTGCTGGCGCAGGGCAAGGATGATCTGCAGACCGCCATGGTGTTGTTCAAGCGGGCCGCCGATGCGGGACATCCTTTGGCGATGGTCGCGTTCGGGACGATTCTCGATCTGGCCGAAGAGAACGAAGCGGCCCTGGAGTGGTTGCGCAAGGCCGCCGATGCGGGAGAGGTCGCCGGCATGGATCGGCTGGGCGTGATGTTGCTCAATGGCGAGGGCGGAAAGAATCGGGAAAAAGAGGGCCTGGCGTGGATCGAAAAGGCGGCGGGCCTGAATCATGGTCCGTCGATGGTGGTGCTGGCCAAAATCCTGTTTTCGGGAAAGAGCGGGGTTGGGGTCGATGGCGAACGGGGATTGAAGCTGCTGACCAGTGCGGCAGAGTCCGGATTCATTCCGGCCATCAAGGAGTTGGTGCGCATCCATCGGGTCGGGGAGGCGGGGGTGCCGCCCGATCCGGCCGCCGCGCAATTCTGGGAGGCGAAGCTCCCCAAAAGTGTGGATCATCGCCCCAAGACCGGCAAACGCAGCGGGGGTGACAAGCCATGAGCAACCGGAGCATCCTGCCGATGGCTCTGGTGACGCTCCTGATCGCCCCCGGTTGCGCCTTGGCGGCGGATCCATTTGTCGGCAAGGATCATTACCAGCACCACTGCGCTCAATGTCACGGGCTGGAGGGCAAGGCGGGTCTTCCCAGAGGGCCGGATTTCACCCGCAAGAGCGATCCGGGTAATGGCTTGATGCGTTCCGATTCGGTGTTGTTGACGCGCATTCGTCAGGGGGGAATCGGATGCCCCTCTTTCCGGGGTGTTCTGGATGATCTCCAGATACTCGACGTGGTTTCCTTCCTGAGAAGCATGAAACGATGAAAAAACTATCGGTGCTCTGTCTGATGCTGGGGCTGGTCTGGGGGTGTTCGCCTGCCGGAGAGGGGGACAAAACCAAAACGGATACGATCAAAACGGGGCCGGACAAAACCGTTGCAGACCGCTCTACGGTGGGCCAACCGCCGCCCGCGCAGAGTGCGGTCACTCCGGCGGTCCGGGAGGGGGAGCAGGGGGTGCCCCCGGCCCCGGTCTTTGAACCGGTCATTCTCGACTCCTACGAAGTGGGGCAGGATGTCTATGTTCGCTCCCTGCTGGTGGAAAAGGAGAAGAACCGGCTGTGGGTGGGTACGTCGGTGGGGGTAATGGAGATCGATCTGGAGAAAGGCTCCGTGGTCAACACCTTCACTCGCAAGGATGGTCTGGCCAACGAATACGTCTTTGCCATCGGCGTGGACAAAGACGGAGCCAAGTGGTTCGGCACCAACTCCGGCGGCACGACCCGCTACAAGGATGGCCAGTGGAAAACCCTTTTTCCCATGCACGGGCTGGCGGATTACTGGGTCTACTCCTTTGCCCAGCACCCGGATGGGGGATTGTGGATCGGCACCTGGGCCGGGGTCAATCGGCTCGATCTGGACTCCGGTCGCATGGATACCTATGTGAAGGAACTGGTCAACGAATGGGTCTATGCCATGGTCATCGACGCGGACCAGCGGATCTGGTTCGGAACCGAAGGGGGAATCAGCCGTTACGATGGCCGGGAGTGGCAATCCTGGACCCATGCGGATGGACTCGGGGCGGAGAATGTCGAAAATCTCCCGTTGAGCACCAATACCGGTCTGGGAACCCGCAACCGGCATGATCTGGGCGTGTTGTCCGGTGGCATGTCCACCTACAATCCCAATTATGTCTTCTCGTTGGCTCTGGAAAAGAGCGGGGCGATCTGGGCCGGAACCTGGGGCGGGGGGGTGAGCCGTTTCGACGGCAAGAACTGGAGCCGTTATGCCCGCCAGGATGGTTTGCCGGGCAACATCGTTTATGGTCTGGCCTTCGATCAGGAGGATCGTCTGTGGGCCGGAACCAGCAATGGGCTGGGCTATTTCGAGCAGGGCCGGTGGCGGGCCTTGCCTCAGAATCATCTACTGCTCGGTGCGCATGTCTATGCCCTGGCGGTCTCCCCGGCCAATGAATTGTGGGCCGGGAGTCGTGGCAAGGTGTACCGAATCGGATTGTCCAACAAAAAATAAGGAGTCGGGTTCGTGCAAGATCAAGGAAGAAATATATTGCTGGCGGCAGGTGTGGTCGCCCTGGTGGCCGGTGCCTACCTGTTGGGGCGTCAACAGGGTGAGCCGGTGACGGATGCCGGGAGAGTGACCACCGGCAAGCCGTCTGTGCTTGCCTCGGCCCCCGCTGCGGTTCCTGCGGCCTCCACCTCTGCCCCTGCCTCCACCTCTGCCCCTGCGGCCCCTGCGGCCCCTGCGGCCCCTGCGGCTGCCCCGGCCCCTGCGGCGGCCGCCCCTGTGGCCGGGAATGCTGTCCCTGGTTTGGGGAGCAAGACGCTGGCTCCGTTGCGGGCCGGTGGGGTGAACGATTCGATGCCTCGGGAGGTCGGACAGCATCCCTTGATCACATCAAGTGGCAAACCGGCTGTGGGATCCAGTGGTGCGACCGCCGCCAAGGGCAAGTTTACCCATTTCCGGGTGGGCAATCGCAATGTCAAGGCGATGTATGCCGACGGGAATCTGGTCTGGGTCGGCACGTCGAGCGGGGTGATTCGCTACGAGGTGGATCGGGACGACTATAAACTGTACGACGTGCGCAACGGCAGTCTGCTGGCCAACGGTGTGTTCCATGTGGGCAAACTGGGACAGCGCATCAGTGTGGGCACCTACGGGGGTGGGTTGTCGCTCTTCGATCCGGCCAACGAGAAGTGGGAGACCTACAACATTCCCCAGGGGCTGGCGGATGCCTTCGTCTATGGGGTGCTGGAGGCGAAGAACGGCGATGTGTGGATCGCCACCTGGTCCGGTGCCAATCGGGTGGTGGGCGGGGATCTGAAGAATCGCGACAACTGGAAGACCTATACGGTGGAGAATACCGGCGGTGGTCTGCCCAACGATTGGGTTTATGGTCTGGCCGAAGGGAAGAACGGAGACATCTGGTTGGCCACCGAGGGTGGATTGGCCTTGTTTCGTGACGGGAAGTGGCAGCACTGGACTCACAAGGACGGGGTGGGCGCGCCCTACGAGAAGGTCAAGTCGCAAAACGAGTTCGATACCGATCCGGGGCAGGTTTCGAGCCATCATGCCCGGCAGAAGCAGGAGCAGGGTCTGGGGGATGTGACCACGGCGTACAATCCCAACTACATCATCTCCCTGGCGGTGGATTCCAAGGGCAGGGTCTGGTGCGGCACCTGGGGAGCGGGTCTGGCCCATTTCGACGGCACGAAGTGGAGTTATCAGACCAAGGATGACGGCTTGCCATCCAATCACATTTTCATGTTGCACATCGACGCCCAGGACCGGTTGTGGGTGGGCAGCAGCGGCGGGTTGGCGTTGCGGGGTGAGGATGGCCGGTTCACGGTCAAGACCACCTCGGACGGGTTGTTTTCCAACAATGTCTTTTCGATGGCCTTCTCTGCGGATGGTTCTCAGTGGGTAGGCAGTTATGGCGGCGTGGCCCGGATCTATCCGGAGGGGG